>DATEIL010000168.1:0-5518 GCA_035279085.1 Nitrososphaera sp. | reverse complement strand
GTCCTCTAGCTGAACATCCCCGCGGCCCTCGCCGCCTGCGTCACAATCGTACAATCGTCATATTTTTGAATAATAATAGTATAATGATGTAATAAGTTCTCAAATACAAGGATGCTGGGCAGCACTTTGCAAAAGCCACTTCAATTATCCAAAAGTTATATATTTTAGAGCTGCCTTCTATACGTCATGTACGCAAAGCTTTGTAGCGTCGAGATTCTGCAGAGTTACATAAAGGAAGTGAGCATGGGCGACATGCTTACCATACGGGCGCTTGTAACAAACCCACTTGACTGGCAGCACTTTTACGAAAAAGTTTCGACCATCCGCAAGGGGGACAGGACTGATTTTACAGTCGTTACAATGGAGGGCGACAGGATTGTGGGCAGTGCCGACGTGATTGAAGTCGAAAAATGGAGCGACCACGGCAGGTACGGGTTCAAGCTGAAACTCGACGTGAAGAAGCAAAAATCCTTGACTGACAGAAGGATAAGGGGACCGGGCAAGGTTACAAAGGTTCCCGCCGCTCCCACTGCAGCGTCGCCACCCGCAGTCCAGAGCAACCCACCGACGCCGGTCATCGCGCCTTCAAACACATTGACTGCGGTGACGCCAAAGGAAATGAGTGAGTTCAGAGAGATGCTGAAGGGATCCCTGGCCATGGACATCTCTAGATAAAAGAGAAGGACAAGACGACTACAAAGACTGACTGCACATCACGGCGCCAAAAGCACAGCAAGCGCAGAGTGAGTTGTTTCAAGATCTTACGTTTGAGTTGCTAACTCGCAATGAGTTGGAGCCATCCCAAAACCGAGGATAATACAAGGCCAAAAGTGGCAAGATATCCATATCTCTCTATAATGCATAAACTACACATACACGCTCTCGCTCTCTCTCAGCAGATTAAATTTATTAGTCTACGCCATACGCATAGCAACCTGGGTTGAAAAAATTCAAGGTGTTCGCGGTAGACATTGATGGCACGCTGACTGAGAACGGCGGCGGCGCGATACACCTGGGGGCGCTTGCCAAGTTGCGCCACCTTGAAAAACTGGGCTACAACGTAGTATATGTCACGGGCAGGTCGTCAGTAGAGGCGTACGTGCTCGCAGTATTTGGCGGAACGACAAAAATTGCAGTCGGGGAGAATGGCGGCGCGATTACACTGGCGCCGCAGGAGCACAGGCTGCTCGCAAGCAAGGAAAAATGTCAGGCAGGCTATGAAGTCCTGAAGAAAAATCTAGACGGGGTCCAGGCAAAGCCCGTGTTCCCAAGGATGACTGAAGTCGTGATGCTGAGGACATTTGACCTGAAGACGGGGCAAAAGATTTTGGACGAGAACAACTTGGACCTCTACCTGTCTGATAGCAAGTATGCATATCACATTAATGAAAGGGGCATGGACAAAGCGGCAGGGCTCAAGGAAGCATTGAAAATACTCAAGGCAGAGCCGGAAGAAACTGTGGCGATTGGCGACAGCGAAACAGACATCCCGATGTACGACCTCTGCGGCTGCAGCATTGCCCTTGGGCATGCCGAAGATAACGTCAAGGCCCGCGCGACGCACACAGTCAGCGGCAGGGAAGGCACCGGCCTGACGGATGCAATCGATCTTGTCGCTCTGAACTATCTTGGAGTGAGACCTGCCTGACATTCAGATCCCTAAAGCAGGCGGCACGCGACCTTGTCAGTTCGACCATCGCAACGATGGGCTATCCTGCAGACATTGAATTTGACGTGTCTGAGCCTCCGCGCAGGGAATTTGGCGACCTCACCTGCAACGTTTCGTTCCAGCTGGCAAAGCACGCGAAAAAGACACCTGCCCGGATTGCAATAGAGCTGGCAGAGGCGATGCTTGCTAGATTGGATAATTCCGGGGGCGGTGGAGGAGGATACATCCAGTCAGTCGAAGCCCATCCTGCAGGATATGTCAACTTTAAGGCAAACCACCCGCTGCTATCAAAGCAGACACTGAGCAAAGTTCTGGGCGAGCCTTCAAAGTACGGCTACCCTGCAACGGGGGAGGGCACACACGTACTGGTGGAGCACACGAGCGTCAATCCAAACAAGGCGCTCCATGTCGGCCATGTCAGAAATGTCATCCTTGGCGATGCCGTATTTCGGCTGCTGCGGGCGACTGGCCACAGGATGACTGTCCTGAACTATGTTGACGATTCGGGGCTGCAGGTGGCCGACATTGTCATTGGCTTCAAGTTTGCCGGCTTTCCCCTTGAGCCTCCGTCCGGCAAAAAGTTTGACCAGTACTCCGGCGATGATGTCTATGTAAAGATAAATGAAATGTACGAGAAGGACCCTGGCCTTGCCGAAAAGCGAAAACTCGTGCTGCGCGAAATAGAAGAGGGCAAGTCGGACCTTGCACGCTTTGCTTCCGAAATCACGCTGCGCGTCCTTGGGGAGCAGTTGAGGACCTGCTGGAGGTTGAAGGTCCGCTACGACCTGCTTAACTTTGAGTCGCAGATTGTCGTGTCAAAACTGTGGAACGAGTCGTTTGAATTGCTAAAAGCACGCGGCATTGCCCGGTATGAAACCGAGGGCAAGAACAAGGGCTGCTGGGTAATTGAGGCAAAGGACGAGGAGGACAAGGTAATTGTACGAAGCGACGGCACCGCTACTTACGTCGCCAAGGACATCCCCTATGCGGCGTGGAAGCTCGGGCTTGTCAATGACCCGTTCCTGTACAGAGAGTTTTCGCGACAGTGGGACAGCTCCGTTCTGCATGCAACTTCGCTTGTTGAGGGCAGCAAGCCCGTAGACTTTACGTTTAATGGCGGCCAGCGCGTGATAACCATTATCGATTCGAGGCAGGCAAGGCTCCAGCGCATAGTCTCGCAGGTGCTCTCGAGGATTGGCGGGGAAGCTGGTGCTTCGGAGCAGCACCACTACTACCAGCATCTGGGCTATGAGGCTGTCACTATAAGTGCCGAGACTGCCAAGACGCTGGGCATCGACATCGGCGACAGGGAGTTTATGCACATGTCTGGGAGAAAGGGCATCTATGTGAGCGCGGACTATGTGATGGACACCCTCCACTCAAAAGCGTACGAAGAGGTAAAGGCGCGGAATCCAAGTTTTGATGAGCACAAGCTTCATGCAATTGCGGAGGAAATTGCGATATCTGCCCTGCGATACAACATGATAAGGCAGGACCTGGACAAGATAATCACTTTTGACATCAAAGAGTCGCTCAGCCTGGAAGGCGACACAGGGCCGTACCTGCAATATGCCTACGCCCGTTCACAGAGGATACTTGAAAAGTCGGGAGAAAAAGACGTTGTTCATGGTGATGATGATGTCGTCGTCACCAAGCAGGCCAATTTCGAATCGCTTTCCTCCGAATCAGAGATCGCGCTCATAAAAGAGATATCAAAACTCGATCTTGTAATCGAAGATGCGGCAAGCTCGCTGTCGCCCAAGACCCTTGCCCGCTACGCGTATTCTCTTGCCACGGCATTTAACACGTTCTACGAGAAAGTCCAAGTGCTAAGGGAGCAGAACGCGGAGACCAGAGCGGCGCGCCTCGCACTCGTCAGGGCATTTGGAATCACGCTTAGAAATGCGCTTGAAGTACTGGGCATTACTGCCCTGGAATACATGTAGTAATAATAATAATACTTGATGTCGTCGTCCTCGAGATTGATTTTTATCCCGTCATTCTTGCTGCGTAGGGGTTGGCAAAGATCCAAGAAGGCTCCTATGTCCTGCTTTTTCATACACCGCGCAAGAAATGGCTGGCCAAAGTCACCATGGAGAAAAAACTCCACACACACCTCGGCATCATAGACATCTCGGCGACTATTGGCATGGAGTACGGGTCTGCCGTCCGGACCACTGAGGGCAAGGTCATTTTCCTCATCGAGCCCACGCTTCACGACTTTATAATGAAGTCAGAGCGCAGGACACAGATCGTATATCCAAAGGATCTGGGATACATTGCCGCCAGGACGGGCCTGAAGAACGGATCAAAGGTGCTTGAAATCGGCACCGGCTCCGGCGCGCTTGCAACATTTATGGCGGGAATAGTCAAGCCGGAAGGCCACATTTACACTTTTGACGTCAACCCTGATTTCATGCAGATTGCCCGGCGCAACTTGGAAAAGGCGGGCATGATTGATTACGTGACAATGAACCAGCACGATCCGCACCAGGGCGTAGACGTGCGCGAAGCTGATGTGGCTGTAGTCGACCTTGGAGACCCGTGGACCGTCCTCGACCAGGTCCATGAAGCGCTGAAAGGGTCGGGTGCCTTTGTCGCAATATGCCCGACAATGAACCAGATCGAAAAGACTGCGACTGAATTGAAAAAGTCCGGATTTGCCGACGTGGACTGCATAGAGCTCATGATCCGCACGATGGAGGCAAGGGAGGGGATGACCCGGCCGTCAATGCGCATGATAGGCCATACGACCTACCTCGTCTTTGCACGAAAGGTGCAGAAGCGGGACTCGGCCGAAATGGTGACAGCGCCAGAGCCGGCGTCTGAAGCAGAGGATGAAGAGCAGGAGGAATCCGAGGAATGAGCAAGCGAGCAAGAGAGTAAGCAAGTAAACGAGTAAGGAAGCAATATACACAGCGAGTCCGCGATTTTACCCGCAATTGAAATGATCTCAACGGCTGTATCACATCCAAACAAGGCGATCGTGATCTATTGGGGAAACAGCGATGACAGGCTAAACCTTCCATCCCGGACCAGTCTATCCATGACCCTGCAGGGGACTGACCGGGCACTTGATTATACCGCAACGATAAAGACGTTGCCCCCCGGAGCAGCTGATGGTGAGAGGGACATCGTGATAATAGACGGGCGGGAGGACAAGGGCCAAATCTACTCCGGGATTGTCAAACATCTGGATGCCATGCGCGAAATGTGCGGTTTCAAGGAAAGGCTGGCCGTGTCTACCCGGACAACATTTCCAATAGGAAGCGGGCTAGCCGGATCCGCGGCTGCCCACTCTGCACTTGCAGAGGCATTTGCAGGTCTTGTGGCAGACGAAAATAATGATAATGATATTCATCTTGACAGGGAAAAAATCTCCATGATGGCAAGGAGGGGCAGCGGATCGGCTGCAAGGTCTGTGTTTGGAGGATTTGTAAAACTGTTGTCCCGCGCCTCCGGAGAGCCGGGCATGGCGGTCCAGCTCTTTGACGAGGATCACTGGGACCTGCGCGACGTTATCGCCGTGGTGGACCCTGGCCTCAAGAAGACTAATTCACGGGACGGCATGCGTCTGTCAACACGGACATGTCCTGCTGAAATCTACTCCCGGTTTGTTGCCGCGGCAGACACCAATGTCAGCGGCGCCCAGGAAGCGATTGCAGGTAGAGACCTGCAGGCATTGGGCAGAGTCTACGAGTCCGACAATGCCCTATTTAGAAAAGTGTGCATGAATACAGAGCCCGCGCTGGACTATTGGTCGCAGTCCACCGCCGAGGTCTTCGATACCGTAGCGAGACTGCGTGCGGATGGTATGGCAGTGTTTGCAGGAACCGATGCCGGACCCAA
>DATEIL010000167.1:0-5491 GCA_035279085.1 Nitrososphaera sp. | reverse complement strand
TGCCCTACTGAATACGTTAACCTTGAAACCCGCATGTTCAAGGCCATGTTTCATGATTGTCAAGATATCGATTTCGTCGTCAACAACTACAATTGACGCAGCCAGGACATTTTGATGATTTCCACCAGTTCTTGAAGAAACTTCTTGACCTGGCAATACGAGGTGTTATCAATGTAGCTATATAATATTTTATTATGATTAATCTGGTAGCGTTTGCCATTCCAGGAAATTCTAATATAGTTGTACGAGCTTGGGACAATCCGCGAAGCCTCTATGGTATTAGAGCGAATTTCAACTGGAATATCTGGCATCGACAATCTAATAGAAGGCGGCATACCCAGAGGTTTTACGGTGCTGGTCGCAGGTAACCCTGGCACTGGCAAGACTATTCTTACATCAAATTTTCTTATGGCAGGACTCAAGGCAGGCGAAAGCGGAGTCTATGTATCCTTTAGCGAGTCAAAGGAGCAGTTTTACAATAACATGGAGCGGCTTGGTCTTGACATTAAAAAGTATGAAGATGGAACAAAGTTTACCTTCATTGACTTTGCATCCGTAACCAAAGAAGGCGTTCAAGACGCCCTCGACGAAATACTCGCCGTGATTAAGGAAATGCAGGCAAAGCGCCTAGTCGTTGACTCCTTTTCGGCGATCGCCCAGTCTTTTGACAACCAAAACGAAGCCAGAATAGCCCTTCAGGTAATCCTAGGCAAGATAACACGGGCCGAAGGCGTCACAAACATGCTGATTGCAGAAGTTCCTATCGGAAGCAATACGGTCGGCTCGGGAATTGAGGAGTTTGTGGTCGACGGCATTATAAAACTCGAACATGGCATTTCAAATTCGATTCCTATGACGCTAAAAATCGTGAAAATGAGAGGCACGTCCATTGACAGAGAGGCCCATGTCTTGTCAATATCGAGTAACGGCATGACCGTATTTCCCAAACAGCCACTGATGCTCAGTGCCCCGGCTTCGGACATTAGGATATCGTCTGGAGTGCCGGGTCTTGACGAGCGGATGGAAGGAGGCTTTCTTGAAGGCACGGCTATCGCAGTTATCGGCGCATCGGGTGTTGGCAAGACTACTCTTTCCTTTCAGTTTGTAGCAGAAGGAGTCAAACGCGGCGAGCCAGGTCTGTTTTGCTCTCTTGAAGAGTCGCCAGATGAAATTAGGAGAATGGCCGAACGGTACGGCTATGATGTCAAGGAACTTGAGCGAAAGGGGCTAAAAATAATCTCCAAGGTGGCGGAAGACCAGAGTCCGGATGCTTTCATGGCTATTCTCAAGGAAGAGATCAACAGGATAAGACCGAAGAGGCTCGCTCTAGACAGCCTTTCAGCTTTTGAACACGGCTACAAGGATGACATGTATCCGATTACGAAACGCCTTGTCTCACTCATGAGGGAATACAATATTACGGCAATGCTTACAATTCTTGTATCCCAGCAAAGCGGAATTAACCTAACTGACGTAGGAATATCTTCGCTTTTCCAGGGCATCATCCTACTTCGTTATGTTGAGGTCGAGGGCAAGATGAAGAGATCTATGATGCTATTGAAGATGAGGGCAACCAGCCACGATGAGTCTATTTTAGAGTTTTCAATATCCAACGGATATGGATTGAAAATGGTAGGCGCAATGGACAGCTACGTCGGAATTCTTACAGGCGTTGCCCACAGAATACAAAAAGACTACGACGAAAAAGAATACAGGATAACATCACGGCAAGAGGCTGAAAAGAATAACCGCCGGCAAGCCTACGAAGCTGCCGAAAGGGAGATCGCGGAGCAGCAAGAAAAACAAAAAGGCACTAGAAGGACAGAATATGAAAAAGAGATGCAAGATGCAAAAAACAAGGATGAATAGATAGCATACTATCATAGGCTCACCTGAAATTTCAGCCGTATCCCTCTGAGCATGTATATTGTTCTTCAATACCACACTTGCAGCTCTTGGGTGCATTTTGCATAAAATTTTATTAAAGAGCCGATGTTCGGCCTAGGATCTTTTCTATTCAGGAATTGTAGTCTTTGTCTCTTCTAACTTTAAAATGCTGGCAGAAGCGAGCCAATGGGTTGTAGACGCCTATTAGGTCTTCGATGTCACCATTCCCAAATAGGCCCGAGCATAGATTTATAATCTGCTTTGACTGCTAATGATTAGTTAGCTAATGATGCTTAAATACGATTACCAGAACAGCATAGGTTTTGCAATAAAGAACACATTGAAGGCCTTTGAAAGTTTATTCGATCAACAGCTGCGAAAAACGGCAGACATCTCTATTACACAGTCGCGGGTAATCGGAAGCCTGACCCTTGTAAAGGACGGGATGACTCAGAAGGAGCTTGCGGATAGAATCGGAATCGAAGCGCCTTCAATAGTTCCCATAATAGACAGGCTGGAAGAACAAAAGATGGTAGTGAGACGGCCTGATCCGGATGACCGAAGGAATAATCTGATATTTCTGACTGACAAGTCAGAGTCAAAGTGGGAGTTGATTGTAGACTGCGCAGTGGAACTTGAAAGTATCTCACGCCAAGGTGTATCTGAACATGAACTTGAAGTAACCCGGAAGACTCTCCGGAAAATAACTCAAAACATCGCCGGCTTTTGTGAAACTTCATCTTCGCCAGGTCATGTCAAAGGGAAGAAAGGGAATGACATGATCCAGGCCAAAAAATAGAAGGAGAAGAGCTGAACAAACTCGCAGGTTTTGCTTCACAGAGTGTGTGCATGAAAAATGGAAAAGACAAGTGAAAACGACAAGACATCAGATTTGCAGGACTCAGCCCAAACTGTAGGCTCCCCTGCTGCCAAGGTTGACAAGATACCCTCGTCTGCTTGGAAGACGCTTGCAATCCTGAGCTCGATAGCTACACTGGTCATGTATACAGAAACCATGCTTGTCCCGTCTCTACCAAACATTATTGAGGAATTTGGGCTCACCTATAGCATTTCGCCATGGATCCTCACGACATATCTCATAGTTGGCGCCGTAATGACTCCGGTCACAAGTAGCCTGGCCGAGATTTACGGAAAAAAGAAAATACTGCTCATCGTCATGGCAGTTTATGCCGCAGGCGTTATTGTGGGCGGGCTGACAACCGACCTTTACAGCTTTATCATCGCCAGGGGCATGCAGGGTGTAGGCATGTCAATGTTCCCTATTGCATTTGGCGTTATCAGGGAACAATTCCCAAAGAGCCGGCTGGCAATTGGTCAGGGCGTAATAACTTCAATGTTTGCCAGCGGGTCGATCCTCGGACTGCTTGTCGGTGCCACTATTGCCGAGTTCTCCGGATGGCGTACTACGTTTCTTTCTATCCTGCCAATAGCAATCCTGCTTCCTATCGTGGTATGGAGATTTGCAAAGATAGGCGAAGTCCATCCTGACTGGCAGGCGACTGCCCCCACGGTTCAGCATACTCAGACGAGATCTGAGATCAAGAGAACCTTGGACATCAAAGGAGCGGCTACACTTGCCGCAACCATCACGCTTTTTCTGTTATCACTGACATTTATTGAAACGACCAGTAATAACGGCGACGGTGCAAATGCCAGTGGCAATATGCAGCCGGCGTCGCTGCTGTTAATCCTGTCAATCAGCTGCATCGCAACATTTGCTGCATTTCTGGTAGTTGAAAGGCGAGCAGCACATCCGTTGATTGATCTCAGTCTGCTGAAAAACAAGATTCTTCTATTCACAAATGTCATGATGATAATCCTTGGCTTTTCGATGTTTATGGTATTTCAGACAATACCCATTCTCGCAGAAAGTCCCCCCCCTGCAGGATTTGGCGACTCTGTCACCGGTGCCGCTTCAATTCAGCTCCCCTTCTCGATAATCTTGCTAATCTTTGGCCCTACATCAGGATACATAGTATCAAGACTTGGATCCATACGACCTGCGATAATGGGGTATTCCATAAATGCAATTGGCTTTTTCATGCTCGCTGCATTTCACTCACAGCCGTGGATGGTGTCAGTCGCACTTGCCATCATCTCAACAGGATTATCCCTAGGAAGCGTTGGACTGATGAACATCGTGCTTCTCGCCACGCCGCATAAGAACATGGTGACCTCAATTGGGATGACATCCCTCCTGAGAATTGTTGGAAGTTCTGTAGGGCCCGCAGTCGCCGGTGTATTCATGCAGACAAGGCAGATAACCGTACAGGGACATGCAGGAAGTTTTCCGTCTCCTGAATCCTACACCACCATTTTTCTCACCGCGGCAGTAATGTCGGCAATATCCATAGTGATGGCGCTAAAGATAAGACAGTCGCTGCTAAAGAGCCAAAGGGACTTGGCCCAATCAGCTGTAATATTGAAGCAGGACCTTCACGCCGAAGTTAAGAGCGATCAAGGCGCAAAAAGCGGATCACGGAATGCCGACAAAGCATAGTGGATAGCCATGGCGTCCCCACACTGTATCCGACAACTCCTAGCGCGGCTGAATGCACTATGACCAGAATCCAGATAGCGTGCGCAGGCCGTAACCACTAGAAAAGTAGTGCCTAATTTACGAGTGACCTGCCACATACAGAGCACTTTACCGAAAACTTTAGCATGGCGGCTTCACGCTGCTCGTTAACTTCAATACACTGCTTTCCTCCGTCTTTGCAAAGATGACAGAATGCCTTTGTCATTAACAGCAAATTGTTGTGCCATGCCACGATTTATTCTGAACTATGTCAGCTTTGGCGACTGACAACTTAGGTGTCAGAACCTCTTTGCTATGTTCTTGCCAATACAGCAAGGATGATAAATAGACGATCGAACGCTCCAGTGGTGGGTTGCCAAGCGCGGTCACAGATACAGGGGTTGTACCGGCATCAAAGAAGCAGATGGCCCTGAACCTATTCTTGTCCGATATTGACGAAGAGCATATAGCATATCAACTTGACCTGGAAATTCAGCTTGTTGTGCAGATTCTGCGCGAGTTAGACGCTTACAACACTACAGCTACTACTGTTGCGACCGGTACTGAATTACTTTGATGGAATTATTGTAGCTGCTGCAACCATGGCGCAATCTAGACGGATTCTAATTCTCGGCGGAGGGTTTGGCGGAGTGTATTGCGCCAAAGAACTGGAGTCACGACTTCCAAAGGATGCAGAAGTTGAGATTGTACTCATTAGTGAACAAAACTTTCTTGTCTTCACCCCGATGCTACCCCAGGTCATTTCCGGCATGATTGAATCGAACCATGTCGTCGTGCCTATAAGGCAAATTCTAAAGAGGACAAAATTTCAAGAAGCGTCGATCACTTCAATCGATGTCCAGGAAAAGCGCGTCTCAGTTGAGATAGATGAAGGCCATGCAGGAGAGCAGAGCAGGCAAGTCATGTCATTTGACCACTTGGTGGTTGCACTGGGATCGGCCACAAACTTTGCAGGGATGCCCCGCATAAACGACCATGTCTTTGTCTTAAAGAACCTCAAAGATGCGCTCAAGTTGAGAAACCACATCATAGACATGCTAGAGC
>DATEIL010000166.1:0-3829 GCA_035279085.1 Nitrososphaera sp. | reverse complement strand
GTGGCCTTTTTCAAAATGCGTTCTCTCTTGTTCGGGTATTCTGCAGACCCAATCATGTTTACCTTTGCAAAAACCTTGTCGAGGATATCCCGCTCAACCTCAAAATTTTCCTCTCGTCGAATCATCATCCTACGATTAAACTCTACAATTCCATCGACTTCTTCAGCGGTGTAATCCTCTTGAGGTATATCGAATTCTGAATTGATGGTGCATATATTATATGTTCAGCGGTGGTTTCGCCACATCCTAGTTCTATCCTCCTCACCTTTACAAAAGAATCAAAACCTTCAGTGACAAAGACGAATTCAATTATGTCGCCGGCCTTAAGTTGCCATTGGTTGACTATTTGCCGGGGTGTGGTGGCCTGAAGGCTTGGAAGCTTACTGTGCTAACTCTGAAGCTGTTGGACTATGGCTCAGGGGTAATGAGTATATTGTATCATTTCCACTATGCTATCAAAATACGGATGTGATGGCAAATACCTCTAAACTCGGGCTTTTTCGAAGATTATAACGTTCTATTCCCTAAACATCAGCCTATAGGAATGAATCCCTTCCCTGCAAAAGCTCATTGTTCATCCGCTCTTCGAGTATTATATTGGGCCCCGTCATGCCGGTTTGAAAGAGTGAGCGATGCATCTGCAAGGTTGAATTTGAACGTGGAGCACAAGCTCAAGAATCCAAACTCTTTTACCACTGCCAGCAGTCGCTTCCCAGAGTGCTTCAGGATTTCAAGACAAACGGCGTCGACTTGTCGGCAATGATTTCATAAATGCTGCACAAAAATCTAAATATTTCAAGAAATAAAGGAGGCATCAGTTAACGGCCATTGTTCGATGTGCCTCTGTGTTTTTTTAATTGGCGGATTTCGTGTGGATAAAGGTTTTTAATACGCTTATTCTTCTAGTCAAAACCAAGATGATCCCGATGGGTGATTTACCAATTGAGTAAACCATATTACGCGACAAAGTATCCTGAAGTTTCCAAGGATGTCGTCAACGCAGTGTACGAAGCAGTCAGGGTTGCCAAGCAGAGTGGCAAGGTCCGCAAGGGCACCAACGAGACCACAAAGGCAATCGAGCGCGGCATCTCAAAGCTTGTAGTTATCGCCGAGGACGTAGAACCACCAGAGGTAGTTGCACACCTTCCGATCCTGTGCGAGGAGAGGAATGCAGCGTTTATCTTTGTTCCAAGCAAGCAGCAGTTGGGCGCTTCGCTTGGAATCGATGTCGGCTCTGCGGCAGCCACAATCATTGAAGCTGGCGAAGCTCAGCACATCATTGAGCAAGTCGTCAGTTCTATTGGCGCAGGCAAGAAGGAAAAGCAAGAGTAATCCAAAGGTGGCTGTGTGACGGTTGAGCAAGACTGAAGAAAAGGTCGTTCCCGCCGAAGTAATCCAGGTCGTAGGCAGGACTGGGATCGCAGGCGAGGTTATCCAAGTAAGAGTCAAAGTCCTCGAAGGCAAAGATAGGGGACGCATACTGACGCGAAACGTGAAAGGAGCGGTAAGAATGAATGACGTCCTGATGCTCAGGGAAACCGAGCGCGAGGCTCGCAAAATCAGGTGATTTAGATAGATATGAGCAAGACAGCAACTTCTCTCAGGAACTGCTTTTTCTGTGGCCAGCACATCACGGCAGGTCATGGCATCATGCTGATTCGGAACGACGGTCAGGTCCAGTGGACTTGCTCCAGCAAGTGCAAGAAGAACCTGCGCGTGTTAAAGCGGGATCCAAGAAAGCTAAAGTGGACGGCCAAGTACGCCAAGGGCGGCCTGCGCGTGAAGAAGTAGCAGCAGTTGTAGTAGTAATTGGAGCAGGCAGCTTGTTGGCGTAATGGCAGTTGAACAAACGCTTATCGTAGTCAAGCCAGATGGGTTCAAGCGCAAGCTTACGGGCAAGATCCTTGCCCGCTTTGAAGAAAAGGGCTTTCAAATAAAGCAGCTAAAGTCCTATGATTTTACAGAGGAAAAGGCGCGCGAGTTTTATTCTGTCCACAAGGAAAAGCCCTTTTTCGGCGAGCTCGTGTCCTTCATCTCCTCCGGCACTGTCGTCGCATGCGTCCTTGAGGGAAACAATGCAGTCAACACGGTCAGGCTCATGATAGGGGCCACAAAGTCGTTTGAAGCGGCACCGGGGACCATAAGGGGCGACTTTGGCCTTGGCTTTACCGACAACATCATCCATGCCTCAGATTCTCCTGAAAGCTTCAATAAGGAGTCGCGAGTCATTTTCAGCTGACGCTGACTCTTGGAACTCCGCCAACCAGTCGTAGTTGTACTAGGTCACGTAGACTCGGGCAAGACTTCACTCCTTGACAAGATACGCGGCACTGCAGTCCAGGCCCGAGAAGTGGGCGGAATAACCCAGCACATCGGCGCCAGCTTTTTCCCGGTGGAGACAATAAAAGAGATAACGGGACCCCTCTATGGCAAGCTTGCCAAAGCAGAGACTCCCATACCGGGGTTGCTGGTAATAGACACGCCGGGGCACGAAGTCTTTGCAAATCTGCGCGCGCGAGGCGGATCCGCTGCAGACATTGCAATAGTTGTCGCAGACGTGAACAAGGGATTCGAGGCCCAGACCATAGAGAGTATTGACATACTGAAAAAGCGCAAGGTGCCATTCGTAGTCGCGCTCAACAAGATCGACATGGTGAGGGGATGGCGTGCAAGTTCAAAGTTTATTTCAGAGGAGGAGAAGAAGCAGGACCCAGCAATCCAGGCGCTTCTTGACGAGAAAATCTATTCTGTTGTAGGGACCCTATCAAGGCTTGGCTACCCCTCAGAAGCATTCTGGCGTGTCAAGGATTTTACCAGGGAAGTCGCCATCGTGCCGGTAAGCGCTCGCACTGGTGTTGGGATCCCGGAGCTTCTGGCCGTGCTCGTAGGCATGACACAGCAGTACATGGCAAAACGGCTCGAGCGCCACGCTACCGGGCCTGCAAGGGGCATCGTGTTAGAGTTCAACGAGGAGACGGGCCTTGGCCCGTCGGCTAATGTGATACTGCTTGACGGCACGCTCAGGCAGGGCGATACAATAGTGGTCGGCAAGCGTGATGGAGCGTTATCTACGCGCATAAAGGCGCTGTTGCTTCCAAAGCCGCTTGATGAGATGCGCGACCCTCGCGACAAGTTCAAGCCTGTAGGCGAAGTGACTGCCGCTGCAGGTCTAAAGATTACGTCGCCGGACCTAGAAGGCGTGCTGGCAGGGAGCCCGCTTTACGTTTATGACAAGGCGGATGGCGAGGGCGAGCACGAACGGTTAAAGTCGCTCGTCGAGTCAGAAGTAAAGAACGCCATTGTGAGCAACACCGACGCACACGGTATCACACTCAAATGCGACACAATTGGCTCGCTTGAAGCCATAACCGACCTGCTAAAGAAGGCAGACGTACCCATCAGGGTCGCGGACATTGGGAATATCACAAGGCGCGATGTCATCGAGGCTGCTGCAGTCAGGGAAAACGACAGGTACCTGGGAGTAGTGCTTGGGTTTAGCGTCAAGGTGTTAGAAGATGCGGCAAGGGAGGCGCAGGACCGCAGCGTCAAGATATTCAACGAGCAGATAATCTACAACCTCGTACGAAGCTATACAGACTGGGTTGCATACCAGAAAGAACATGCGGATTCAATAATCTTTAACGAGCTTCCGCCGGTCTGCAAATTCCAATTCATGAAAGGCTATGTTTTCAGGCGCAACGACCCCGCGGTATTTGGGGCTGAAGTACTTGCGGGCAGGCTGAAGCATAAGGTGCCGGTGATAAATGAGTAGGGCAAAAAAATCGGCACAATACATCAACTGCAGGAAAATGGCAAGACAATAGAGGAG
>DATEIL010000165.1:0-3252 GCA_035279085.1 Nitrososphaera sp. | reverse complement strand
AAGACAGCTGCCAAGGTTCAAGAACAAGTTGAAGAGCAGGTCAAGAAATCTTCACGGCCGGCAGACGAAGTGGTCACATACACAGAGATCGAATATGACCTGAGAGAGATTCCGGCACAGGGTAACAAGGTGCTCATTGGTCCCCCATGGCTCACAAGGTTCGAACGGGCAAGGATAACTGGGTCTAGATCACTTCAGCTTTCTCTGGGAGCTCCGCCGATGATAAAAGTGCCCACAGAGGCAAACAGCTCAATTGCCCTTGCGGTTGCAGAAATTGAACACAAAGCGCTGCCGATTTCAATCAGGCGGATCCTGCCCAACGGACAGTACCAGGATATACCTACGGACTGGATGCGCTAAGTAGCGGCCAATTATTGCCACTATTACACTGCGACTACCGCAGCAAGTATCTAAATTTCCTTAAGGTTAGACTCATCAAAGATGTCGGACCCATACCACCTGTAGCGGAAGTAGTCGATACACCATTCATGGAAGACAACATCCGTGCTGTAAAATATCATGTTCATATCAGTCTCTCCTTTTTGCGTTGGGAACAAAACTGCTGCCTGTTTTTCATTTAGAATCACGGCCACCTGAACGCTATCCACCATGCGGCGCTCGATCGAGCCTTTGTTGAGGAGTTCGCTGTGGCCCAGTTTTTTCAGGAGATCCTTTCTTCCCCTTGGAATTATGACGTTTCTCGGAAGCACATAGCTGTACTTGACGCCCTGTTTGACCCTGTTTACAGCAGGCTCTATCAGGTCGATTGGAACTTGCGGCACTATTTCATAGATATACTGGTCCGCCTCGCGGTAAATGTCCTTCCAGCGCTCGAGGATCGCGACCACGCCCTTGACGAACTCGCACCTGTCCAGCGCACCAAGACGCATGATAAACTTGATCGGAAGCTCGCCTAGGATGTGCTCTGAAAAATACTCCTTGTGTTTTGAAAGGTAGTTGAACGTAGGTATCTGCTTGATAATGGTGTTGCCAAAGGTGGTCAGTGAAAACACTCCTTCTGGATCCTTTTCTATCAGGCCTGCCTGTTGGAGGCGATTGACGTTTCTGTGGGCCTCCTGCATCGTGATGTCGAGATCCTTGGCGAGCTGAGAGATCTTGGCCTTTCTTACGTTTAGCCTGAAAATTATGGCGAGTCGCTGCTCGCTCGCAAGTTCAAAGAAGGTCTTTTCCGTGTTGGAGAAGGCCGCGAGCGCTTCGTCAGGATCCGTAGGCATGCAAATGCTTCATATCGCCATTGTTTTAAACATTGCACCTGCACAAAGTAGGGAGTAGAGTCAGTAATGGCTGGCGTGCTCTGAGTGAGGACCCCGGTTGGTTCGAGTAATGGCCAAGACTCCTACTACAATAAAGCCTATCCCTATCGCCAGTATGACATAGTCAACCGGCAGGATTATGGCCCAGACCGGATTCATAGTTGACGCCCATATGAACAGACCGGCAAGAAATACAAGTGCAATTCCGGCGATGGTTTCGCCGTTAATTCGCTGTCTACCTCCACCCATATACGACATGAAATCCCTAAATGGAATATTAATAGGTTTTAATCATTGCTCGCGGACAAGGGTGCCCCTGCATTGCTCGCATATCTGTTCGTCGATGTTTGATTCCATGCTGTGGTGCACGTCGCAGATAATCAGGGTGTAGCGCATATAGTTGCAGAGGCCGACAAATTTAGCAAGAGTACTTGGAGTGTAGGCCTTGTTGGTCGACAGGTCTTTTGCGATGTCGTCTATCATGCGCATTACTTCGCGTACCGATTCAAGTTTTGAAATAAGTTCCATATCTCCCCGGGTTCCCCTCACATAGTTGCTGACTGCGGCCTGCGTGATCCCCAAGACTTTGGCCACGTCTTCCTCCTTGAGCGAATACTCTTTGATCAGCTTTTTGGCTAAAATTGCCCGCACAGCAGGAATGAGGGATTTAGCTTCAATTTCTGAAGGGAGTAGCATTGGGATGAGCACAGTAAAATCTCTTTTTTTATTATATAAAGCTTCTTAGTACCGCCTATATTCTTTATATCAGGCGCAGCTTCATGCAGAAAAAGAATGAAAGCGGTATTTGTCAAGGGTCGGAGTGTTGTTTCAGTTGACGAAGTTTCGGCACCCCAGCTTGCTAGTGGCAGTGGCGACGTGCTGGTGAAGATGCGCGCTTGCGGGTTATGCGGCTCCGACCTGGAGAAGATCTATGGCGAATATGGCATGTCATCGGGGAGGCTCGGCCATGAACCGTCGGGCGAAATTGTTGCTGTTGGCGAAGGAGTCAAGGGGTTCAGCCCGGGTGACAGGGTCTTTATCCACCATCATGTCGCTTGCTACTCCTGCCATTACTGCTTGCATGGCGATTTTACCATGTGCCCGGCTTATCAGAACAGCAACATCAGCCCCTGCGGCCTGGCAGAACAGTTTCTTGTTCCTGAGTGGAATGTCTCAAGAGGCGGGCTGATAAACCTGCAAGACGAGATCAGCTTTGACGAGGCATCGCTTGTGGAACCTCTGGCGTGCTGTATCAGGGCATTGAACAAGTGCAGCCTGCAGAAGGGCGACGACGTGGCGGTATTTGGCGCCGGTCCAGCGGGACTGATGCACGTGATCTTGGCAAAGGCCTTTGGGGCAGGCAGAATCTTTGTAATTGATGTGAATGACTTTCGCATCAATTTCGCCAGGCGCTATGGCGCCGAGGCATTCAATGCCAAGTCCGAAAGCGACATCGCGGCCAAGATAAAATCAGAGACGGGTGGCCGCGGAGTTGACGTGTGCGTTGTCGCCACGGGCGCTACAAGCGCACTATTGCAGTCATTTGAGCTCACCAGGCGCGGCGGCAAGATTGCGATGTTTGGCGTGCCCCCCAAAGGATCCCAGATCTCGTATGACATGAGCAGGCTCTATTCGATGGAACACTCGATAATTCCCAGCTATGCCGCCTCTGAGATCGAGACAAACCAGGCACTGAAGCTTTTGGCTCAGGACAGAATTGACATCGGCTCGCTTATCACGCACAAGTTTGACATCAATAGCGCAGCTGAAGCAGTAAAATGCGCCCATGAAGCAAGAGATGCCATGAAAGTGCTCGTGACTTCATCTGACGGCAGCTTATGATAGAAAACATATATAATAAAAATAGCTTGCTTCAGCTGATAATTCATCATGGACTGGGGATTGAAGAACAGACTTGCTAGGATAATAAGTCCACAGGATGGACGCTGCCTTATGCTCGCGGTGGACCACGGCTACT
>DATEIL010000164.1:0-7657 GCA_035279085.1 Nitrososphaera sp. | reverse complement strand
AAGACAGGGTTTGTATTCCCAGAGGTTTATGCAGGGAATCATACCACTCACTCTGGTGTTTTGGCTAGGATAGGTACGCGCTCTCATTACTTACTCAAGTAATCTGCAATATCGGCTGCAAAATAGGAAATAATCTTGTCCGCGCCGGCCCTCCTTATCGACCCAATAAGGTTTACTTTCCATTGCTCTTCGTCGATATATCCCCTCGAGCCGGCGGCCTTTATCATGGCATATTCGCCGCTCACGTTCTGGGCAGCCAGTGGAAAATCAAATTTCTCCTTTGCCATCCTGATTAGATCAAGATAGGCGAGGGCGGGCTTTATCATCACCATGTCTGCACCTTCTTCAATGTCCATTTCAATTTCGCGCATTGCCTGACGCGGATTTGCATATGAGACTTGGTAACTAGATTTGTCAAGCTCGCCCTTTGACTTGGCAAATGCTGCTGACCTGAACGGAGA
The DNA here is from genome assembly GCA_035279085.1 of Nitrososphaera sp. GTDB lineage: Archaea > Thermoproteota > Nitrososphaeria > Nitrososphaerales > Nitrososphaeraceae > Nitrososphaera. Next base: position 7,196 of record DATEIL010000164.1, on the reverse strand, counting down.
ATAGAGTGAGGAAGCGTGCTTTGCTGAATAGGAGAGGATTGCAGCATCTAGGGCCCGGTCTTGCAGGGCAATTCGTATTGCGCCAACCTGTCCATCCATCATGGCAGATGGAGCCACCACGTCAGAGCCGGCCTCAGCATGGCTTGCAGCAATTCGAGCAAGCAAATCCAGCGTAGAATCGTTATCAACAAACTTCCTCCTCCCCCTTCCACTCCAGTCAGAGTTGTCAGGTATGCCGCAATGCCCTGTAGTGTTGTACTGGCAGGTGCAGACATCCGTGACAATCGTGACCCGCGGCCCAAAATGTGCCTTTGTGATCCTCGTTGCCTTTTGGATTATGCCGTCCCGGTCCATGGCCGTGGTTCCGCTCGGAGTACGGCTCGCTGGCACTCCAAAAAGGATGATTGACTTTATCCCCCTGTCCACAAGTTCTTGCAAATGTTCTACCACATTGTGAAGCGACGAAACTGTCATCCCCGGCATGGCGGCCGGCACAATTCCACCTGGGCCTTCTGACACAAACACGGGACACACAAGATGTTCCTTTTTAAGTCCCGAGAGTTTGAGATACTCGCTAAAATAGCTAGTTCGGACCTCGGCCTGTCGAAGGACCATGCTATATGCCATCCAGTCATTGAGCGGCCTATGAATACGTTTTCGATGGTGCTCTTGGGTTTCAGTTTGTTGGCACTTCCAGCTCGGCCATATGCATATACTATTTTATGATACCTGCCAGCTAATACCGGAAAAAGGCTCCTGATATGTGGGGTGTGATGCTTGACCTGAACTGGGATCTTGGTGTGGTTATCGGTCTGGTATGGATGCCATATGTTTTCATCCAAATAGTGCTGGTCTTGCTTCACAAGTTTCCTGCAAAGAATGTCCTTTACCGTCCAGACACGAGCATAGTGATTGCATCCTGGAAGGAAGGAGACAGGGTGAGAAAATGCATAGAGTCCCTCCTTGCGCAGTCATATCCCATGGACAAGGTGGAGATAATCGTAGTCGGGGGCGGAGATGACCAGAGCGTCGCGATACTCGACGACTACGCACAGAACCGCCAGATAGTGTTCATCGAGCGGCGCGGCAAGAGCCCGAAATGGGAGTCGGTAAATATCGGGATAAAACTGGCCAGGGGCGAGGTGGTGGCATTCATTGATGCCGATTGCATTGCCCCCACTGACTGGCTGCAACGCCTCAACCAGAATTTCTCGGGAGATATCATGGGAGTCGTGGGTTACGCAGTTCCGATGTCAGACACGAATTTCATATCCAAGGCCCACTGGATAAGCTTTCCCGCGCTGATATTTTCAATGAACGCACTGAGGTTCCCGGTACACTGCGGCGCCTGCAGCGCATTCAAGAAGGAGGCATTCACGGTATACGGCCTGCGCTTCAAGGACAGTTTCATAGAAGACCTCGTATTCACCCTCGAGGCTAGGAGAAAGGGCGTAAAATACGTCTTTGACAACAATTCATTTGTCCGGCACGCATTTCCCACAAATCTTTTGGAATACGACAAGGGAGTCAAGAGGATTGTCACCGGCATGCTAAAGGATCTCAGGTTCCATCCCATGATTTTTTTCAACCTGATGATGCCAATGATATCAATCGTATACTTTGCCGTCACTTCGATCCTGTCACTGCTGCAGCCGGTGGAAGAGATGTTCGCAATCCACCCGATATCCCTAATAACACTCCTTCTTACGTGCACTTATGCCGTGGTCATTATGAAGAGATTGGGAATTACAAAGTTCAAGTACCTGCCGCATTTCTTTGTGTTGACATCCCTTGCATCCCTGCTCTACTTCAAAAATACCATCCGGTTTCTGATAGGCAGGAAGACGCAGTGGATAATCTACCAGAAGGCATAGCGGGTTCGCCACAGGCACATATATAGCGCACATTTTCAAGAGGGAAGCCAAGGTCGAAATATTCGGCACCCAAAGCGCCAATTCTTGACACACTTTTTTATAACCGCGGATCCTGTTACGTGGCAGTCTGGTGCGGTGAGGATACCTGATAGCAAACGAAACCCGGCTCGAGTCAGTAAGCAATAACGGAATACTATGGCTCAACATGCAGAAACCAAGCTATTCGGACATGAATGCACTCGGACAAAAGTACCCCTTTCACCGGCTGAACCTAGAGGACTGCCTTTCAAAGATACAGATCCCAAAAATTGACAGGTATGAAGATCATATTTTCGTAATACTCCACTTCCCCACTCCGGACAAGGAGAAAGGATTCCTCTTTAGCCAGCTTTCTATCTTTATGGGGTCAGACTATCTTGTCACGATCCACCAGGGTGAACTGAAGCCGATCGAAGAGCTGTTCCAGATGTGTAAGAACAACGAGCAGCAGCGCCAATCCATCATGGGCAAGTCCACGGGCTACCTGCTCCACAAGATAATCGACATACTGGTAGATGATCTCTTGCATATACTCATGAAAGTGGTCGGCAACATCGACGACATCGAAGACAGTGTTTTTGACGAGAGGATATCGATACCCAGGCAGATTTCACTACTCCGCAGGGAGATAACTACGCTCAGGCGGATTGTCATCCCGTTGAGGCGGACCGTAGTCGACTTGACAAAGGATGTGCAGAAATTCTCAAAGGAAGAGCTCGCCCTTTACTTTAAAGACGTGCAGGATCACATTGAAAAGATTTTTGAAGCCCTCGAGGAAGCCAGGGAGACAGTAGAGATCTACAAGGACACGGATTTCATGCTCAGCCAGGAAAAGACTAACAAGATCCTGGCTGTGCTGACGATCGTTTTCACTCTTTCAATACCGGCCACAGTTATCGGGACGTTCTACGGCATGAACGTTAATCTGCCCGGAGGCATCGAGACGGGGATCTGGGAGCAGCTGGGCCCGTACACAACTCTTATCTTTGTTTTGGCAATTTCAGCAGCTGCTGCCCTTTTTATGGTATTGTACTTTAGAAGGCTTGGCTGGTTGGGACCTTCAATGTAACAAAGGCTGCGATTTATCCTAAGAGCATAAATATTAGTTTCATTACCACCGGATGGGGTTGGCGGATTCCGCACTTGACGCGGCGATTGGTTATGTCTGTACTCCTCATGACAAGCTATCGGCATCTTTGATCGAACGCTGGAATAAGAGCGACAATGTCCGCGACATTTATTTTGTGACAGCCACTTTTGCAGCGGAAAGCACTCCTTATTTTCCCAACAAGGCCAATACTTACATCCTTGCGTCTTTTAGAAACATGGAGAAAATTCTCGACGACATTGGCAGCAGCGACATGGACAGGCTTTCATTTATGTTCAGCTATTCCAGTCCGCTGTTTGAAAGGGCAGGCGACAAGCTCAACTATGTGTCACTATATTTTACAAAATATACAAATGGAGATTTGGAAATTGGCGACCTTGCAAACACCATTGCTAGGCGCGACAGGGTGACCAAGGCCAGCCTTGCGCAGATGATACTCTTTGCGTCGCAACAGCCAAGGTTCACGTTCCCTTATTCAAAGAACTTGGTGATCCTTGAAGTCGAGGGCGGCAAGACTCACCAGACTGACTATAAGTACTGTGAGAGAACCAGGCGCGATGTCGCAAGGAAGGGCATTTCGCTCAATAACTTGGTGAGCTTTTCGATACTTGAAAAGCTGAAATAAAAGCGCGCAGGTTGGTATGCAGCAGCTTTTAGTTGAAAACTTAAATATGCATCATCTTCACAAGGCTTTTGGTTTATGAGCAAGCCGATGGATCTTGGCGCACTAAAAATTGGGTCGTATATCATTATCGATGGCGAGCCATGTAGAATAGTTTCTTATGATCATAGCAAGCCTGGCAAGCACGGATCTGCCAAAGCCAGGATCACTGCGGTAGGAGTCTTTGACAACAAGCCGCATCCATTCGTGGGTCCGGTTTCCACCAAGGTCGACGTGCCGCTTATCGATAAGAGGAGTGGCCAGATAATTTCAAAGCAGGGCGAGACACTCCAGATAATGGATCTCGAAACGTTTGAAACATTTGACACCACGGCAGTCGAGGATGAAATAAGGGAAAAACTCTCGCAGGGCGATATACAGGGACGCGAGGTAGAATACTGGAAGGTCCTCGACAAGATCAAGATCGTGCGCGTAAAAGGCTAAGAGATATACGACAGGAAGGCCGGCTAGCTCTTGGATGCTGATGAAGTGTAGGAAGAGCCGGCTGACAGAATTCTCATCTTGTGATGAAGATTATGAGTCCTGAGGCATCCAGCAAAATCATGCTGTTGTAATTATTATTATCATTATTATTTTAGTTCTCACGATAACACTCTTTTTGACCGCGGATTTACGATCGCGTCGAGGGTGTTGCCGACTAGAACAAACCCCAAGCCCGTCAGGGCGATCATGATGCCAGGAGGCACTATCCACCACCAGATACCTCTAGAAGCTGCCCCGGCCTCATTGGCGTCATGCAGTATCTGGCCCCAAGTAGGTATTGACGGGTCACTTAGACCAAGGAAGCTCAATACGGCTTCGCCAAGGATTGCTCCCGGTACGGATATCGCAATGGTCGCAAATGTAAGTGGAAGCAGCTGCGGTATGATATGCCGGAAAATTATCTTTGAATCAGACTGGCCCATAAGCTTTGATGCTTCCACGTAGGGCATGGTTTTCAGCTGCAGAGCAATGCTTCGGGTCACCTTTGCGACTGAAGCCCACCCAAATATCACCAAGAACCCCGTTATGAGGAACAGGTTGGTCCCAATCGTCACGGAAAGAATGACAAGGATGGGCAGGGGCGGCAGGGCATAGAATATATCGTTTATCCTCATCAGCCCTTCGTCGGTCCGCTTTCCCTTGTAGCCTGCAACTACCCTGTAAATCAGTCCTATGGTGACGCCGGCGATGGCCACTGTCAAGCCTATGAAGAGCGCGACGGGCGCTCCCCACAGGATGCCAATTGAAAGGTCGCGCCGGAGGTCGTCTGTGCCCATAAGCCCATAGACCTTGCCACCTAGGATCACCCCCGAATCTGTCACAGAGCCATTGGGTCCAAAGAAAAGGAATGTCTCACGTATTGTATACGTGCCCTTCAGCACCTTTTTTTCATCCAGATCGGAGAAGACCATCACTTGAGGCGACAGTGGATCGGGGGCGTATGAAAAGAGCGAAGAGTAGCTCCGGAGGTTGGTTGCCATCGTCCGGTCCGTAGAAAAAATGCGTCCCGAGTGCTCGCTTCCATCCCGCTGCGCCTGAGGGAGCGGGGTGTAATACAACTGAAAGTTGTAGCCGTCCGGACGCAGGACATCCACCTGCAGCACAGGCGGAGAGTCACTGTATCTTGCAGAGTAGAGGAGCATGAAATCGGCAGGAAAAGTGTCGTAGTTAAAGTCAATTGTATATGAGTGGATCTCGGTTTTTTCACCGCCCGGCGAAGACTGAGGGGTAGTGATCTGTGCAGCGTTCTTGTCAAGGATTATGTGCGGTGGCATTTTCGGCCCAAAACCAATGTTTGTCCACGCCGGCGCCGCGGATTTGGGCAAATCAATCCAGATGGCAGGGTTGTTCCACTGCCGGAAAGACTCAAGCGGCACAGCTGCCGCAGCGTAGACTGACATGAGGACAAGGGCAAGAAGAAGAAGCACTCCAGCCATTCCGCTCTTTGAGCGCCGGAATTTTCTGATAATGTCTGAGCCGGAAGATATCTGGGCCAGGGTCATCCAACTTTCACCCGCGGATCAAAGTACGCGTAGAGGATATCGGTGATAAAGACGGTTATCACAAAGATAAGCGTCAGCACGTAGGTTATGCCGATGATTATTGGTATGTCCAGCATTCCGATGGCCTGGTAGTAGAGGCTGCCCATCCCGGGCCAGCTAAATACTGCTTCTATCGTAATTGCGCCGCTGAGCGAGCCGGCCAGGCTCAGCGCAACCACCGTGACGATTGGAGGCGCTGCATTTTTGAGGGCATGGGTGTATACTATGCGCCGCTCGGGGATTCCAGCTGTCCTCTTTGCTGTGATATAGTCTTCACCCAAGATGCCGACGACAAAGTAGCGCACAGTGTACGCCCAGGCGCCGAATCCCACGACCACGATCGTCGCAAGTGGCAGTATCATGTGGTAGAGCAGATCAAACACATAGGCAGGATCCGAAGGAGGCGTCAGAGGGTTTGCCTGCGAAGGGAATATCTTCCAGGCAAATGCGAATGCAAAAATCATTAGCATGCCGACCCACCACGTTGGAAAGCTGCTGCTAAACACAGCAAATGTAGAGTTGAGCCGGTCCCAGATGGAGCCGGTCTTGTTCCCGACATAGGCCCCGAGGTACAGGCCGGCAACGGTAGTGATAAGCGTCGAAGTGGTGAAGAGCAGGACGGTTTTTGGGAGCTTTTCAAGGATGATGTCCTGCACCCTTGGCGAGCCGCTTTCACTTGTCATAAGGTTGGATCTGCCAAGGTCAAGGACCATGACTTTCAGCACGGTGTTTGCAAAACGTGGCGGTGAGTACCAGGGCTGGTCCAAGCCATTGTTCTCAACCTGGCGGCCGATCGCCGCATCAATGTATTGCTGGCGCTCTGCTGCGCTGCTAAACCTAAGGTCCTTGTTGTTGCTCACCTCTTCTGTCACATAGAATCGGATGGCATCCCGCAGGACCTTGTCCATAGTAGGTCCAAGGAGTGCGATGGTAAGCACGAGTGTAGCAAAGAGTACGATGACCATGTTTACGACCCTCTTTGCTACAAAGCGAGAGAATGCCAATTCTTTACCTATAGAGGTGTTTTCTATTAAAGTGTGCTGGTACTCCTGATCCGGCGCCATGCAAACCTTGCAAGTTTTCCGATGGCAAGAGCTCCGGTAGCAGCAAGACTCACAACAAAGACTGGCGTCATTATGCTCAGAAGCTGGGCGTTACCGGCAAGTATGCCGGCCATTGTGAGCGCAAGTGCAGCAGCGAGAATTATCAGCAGTACTTTGAACGCAGAAGTGAACCGGTCCTGGACCCTAGTCGATAGAGCGGCAGGCCACAAATACACGGCGCCGATAAGAATTCCTGCCACAGAGCCAGATGCAATGGCACCGGCCTCGCCCCCACCAACTCCAAAGTGCGCCCGCTCAGACGCCATCAGTATGCCAAACAGAGGATACAATCCAGCCTTTACCATTGACTGGAGCCATGGCTGACCCCTTTCATAGTCTGCAACCTGCGGGCTAAATGAATAGTAT
>DATEIL010000163.1:0-10746 GCA_035279085.1 Nitrososphaera sp. | reverse complement strand
ACAATTCTAACTTTGCCATAGAGGTCCGGGACGATGAGATCATGAGGTTCCTCTATCAGCATAATCCTTGGTGGACAAAAAAACCAATAGCCGAATCCAAGATCAAGCCGTTCAAAAGACGTGACTACTACAAAATTGTAGACAGGCTAGCCGATGACAAGATTCTAGCCTTAATCGGTCCAAGGCAGGTTGGCAAAACCACAATTGTTTACCAGCTAATTGAAAAGCTACTTGCCGAAGATGGAATAAATGCACAAAATATTTTCTTCCTTTCACTTGATGATCCCTACCTCAACGTGTCGGTGCAGAACCTTGAAAGGATATTCGAGCTGTATGCCACCAATATTCTGAAGCGACCCATTGATGAACTCAAAGAAAAAGGGGCGGAGCGAATCTATGTCTTTCTTGACGAAATACAATCTGTAGACAATTGGGAAGTCGTATTGAAGAGATGGTACGACCTCGGATACAAAATGAAATTTGTAATAACCGGCTCGTCCAGCGTCAGCATAGTGGAGGGCGCTTCTGAAGCCCTGGTAGGCCGCATACACCCACAGCTAGTTTTGCCAATGACTTTCTTGGAGTACATTCGGTTCAAAGATGAAGAAGCTGATGACGGCATTGCAGAGCTGGTCGGATCAAACTACAAGAAAATACAGACTGCGCTCAAAATAGCACTAACAGATAACAGGGCTGAAGAATTTTTCAGGGTTGTAAATGAAGAGTTCAAAGCATTACTGCCATACAAAGATAGAATACTTGTACATCTCAACCAGTATCTGATCAAGGGCGGCTATCCAGAGATTGCTAATACCAGTGACATGACCGTTGCCGCACAGCATCTAAGAGATTACGTTCACCTGACGATCTACAAAGATATTGTAAGGACAAAAAAAGTCAGAGATCCGGTTGCTCTGGAAAGCCTCTTTGCCATATTGGCCAAAGGTTCTTCTCTAATAGTGAACCGCGAAGAGCTTGGGAAAAATCTTGGCTTAAAGCGGGACACTCTGAACATGTACATCTATCTGTTAAAGACTGCCTTTCTGATCTCAGAGGTAGAGTACTACTCTGAAAGCAGGGTGAAAAGGGCACGTAGGGAGAAAAAGATCTTCATTAATGACTCGGGTATAAGGAATGTTTCTGCTGCAGTCTTTGATGAACAGACTGTAGCAGATGACAATGAAATGGGAAGAATAGTTGAAACAGTAATGGGAGATCATACAAGAAGACTTCGCTCCAATTTGGAGGCAACCGCATTCCCTTCACTCTTTTATTGGCGCGAGACTTTTGAGGTGGATTTCATAATCGATCCCTTTAGCAAGGTACTTCCAGTTGAAGTAAAGTACAGACATAGTATAGACGAATCCGATTTGCAGGGACTTAGGGCATTTGGTAGAAAGTTTAGCCCCCCTCTAACTTTGGTTATCACAAAGGATAGGATCTCTATTCAAGGTTCGACAGTAATGATTCCTGCATGGCTCTATCTGCTAATGTGTTAAGATCCTGAGGTTACGTGAGGTATTATTTTTCTATGCATTTCTGCTATGAATCCAGTCAATCTGCTTGATGATGTTGCGATAAACTGTCTTGTCCGTATTATTTCCAACAACTTTCCAGAGAGAGGGATGGGTAAACCATCTGCTTCCGAATGGATCAAAATACTCCAACATCTGCATCAGTCCTAGACAATTATGAACACGTCTCCGTCGGAAATTTAGCTTTGAATACTTGTCAGGGTGGCGGCTGTAAAATAATAGAACCAAAACATAATTAACAAGCCGGCGGTATAGTTTTCAGCCTTGTCGTATGACGAGCAGCTGGAATTTGCCGAGCCTGCTGATGATCTTGCCCTCGACAAATTATCCTTGTTTTCGCCGCCAATTATTGTTAGTTCTTCTTCCTATTATCATCAGCAGCCACGACAAAATGATTCGCCATTGAGCACGCTTGGCCATCTAAAGAATTACCTCCGCGGCCACCACCACGACGCTTCCGCGGAAAGCGCGAGAAAGGAGTATCCGGAACATACTATTCGACTTCACTCAGAAGGCAGAGGCTCGTCGTCACATCAGCAGCAACAGACTGTCACTGCTTATGGCAACGGCGCCGCCGACTCTTTGCAATTGGAGGGCAAGACAGATGCAACGTTCGACCCCTCATTCAAGACCGCCAACGTGAAGGTAAGGGATGCAGAAGGTTGCTCGTGCACCGAGGGAAAGTGCATCAGGGCAAAAGGCACGCTCCAGGCAAACTATGCTGTAGATATCAAGGTAAGCCTTCCCCGAGTGTCCGATTACTCTGACCTTAATACATCCCAAAAGAAGCGCTTCCAAACGGCCGTAAATACCATCCTGGCGCCACACGAACAAAAACACGTCGCCGCGTTCAGGAAATACAGGGGCAAGACCTCCCGGCCGTTTGATTTCACGACATGCGAGGACGAGCTTGACGGCCAGGTTCAGGCCATGTTTGATGCAGAGGAGGCCACCCGTCGTCAGACTGTACAGGACGAAAGCGATGCACTGGATCCATTCTTTTTCGAGTTTGATCTCTGAAGAAGAAGCTAGAGCAACAACAATAGCGACACCGCCAGTTGTGGTTCGGGATATATCCAAAATATTGAAATACATTTGCTCTGCTCCTCCATCTGTATACACATACATACGCTCTAAAAGGCCCGATTGAATTGCATGAAATAAAGTATGACTGGTTCTCAGAAAATAGGGAGTACCTTATCGCCAGCATACAATATGCCAAATCACTCCTTGCAATCGTGGCTTCCAGCAAGGATGACGGAGAGGACAAGGCCCGATATGCCGGGGATCTGGGCAAGTTGCCGATCTGGCCGCACGCAGATACGGTCCCCGCCCTGGAGACGCTCTCGCAGACATTCCACCTGTCCAAATTTGAAAGGCACATCCTCGTGCTGTGCGCCGGCGCAGAGATCGACGGCGAGATATCGGAACTCTGCTCAAGCCTTTACAAAAATCCAAACAGCAAGTTTCCAACGTTTGACATTGCTCTCCGGGCCTTTCCAGAGGCAGACTGGGAGGCCATCCTGCCGGATTCAAACCTGAGGCGCTTTCAGCTGATTGCCATCCGCAGCTATGACGACATCCCGCTCATAACAACGCCCATTCGGATACAGGAACGAATCCTGCACTACCTTCTGGGGTTCAAGTCAGTGATGGATGGCAGCCTGGATTATCTGGTGCGTCCCGTCCAAATGACTGCGCCAGCTGCGGATTCTGCCAAGGGGCAGATCTCGGATATTGTTGAGGTCTATATGAATAGCCCGAACAAGACCAGCCTGCCTGTCTTTCAGCTGTGGGGTCCTGATGGGGACAGCAACCTGCTAGTTGCACAGAGGGCATGCGAAGAACTGGGCCTTGGACTGTGGAGCATCCCCGGCGAACTCTTGCCGTCGTCCAAGTCGCTTGACGAGCAGACACTGTCAGGTCTTCTGAGCCGCGAATGCTTTCTGTCGGGCAATGCGCTTTACATAGACGCATATGATGTGGATGACTCGCTAAAGCGGGCGATATCGAGGTTTGCCGGTCGATGCCTTGTCCCGCTGCTGTTTCTCGGTTCGCGCCAGCCATGGTCCGGACTCTTTTCTTCAGACAAGCCTGTCCTGACACTTGAATTGAAAAGGCCGACAAAGGAGGACCAGCGCAGGATGTGGCGGCAGTGTTTTGAGCGTGCGCTTAGGGATGATAATGATGATGCCGCTGGTGGCATCAGGGCACACTACCTCTCCGAAGTTGACAGGATAGTAGACCGGTTCAACCTCGACCCAGTCTCGATAGACATGATAGCCAAGAAGGTGTCGTCGATGCAGGGCAAGGAGACAGAGTATGATCCACGACGCCTCTACACCCTGTTGCAGAGCTCCACCTATCGCCTGGCCCGGACTCGACTCGGTGACCTGGCAGAGGAGATAGTCCCGGTCGCCAGGATTGACGACATAACACTCCCGGAAAGCAGAAAGGGCATGATACGGGCAATTGCCATGCATTTCAAACACAGGCGCAAGGTCTACGACGAATGGGGCTTTGCAAAAAAGAGCAGCAGGGGCCTTGGGATAATCGCCCTCTTTTCCGGCGAGAGCGGGACAGGGAAAACCATGGCGGCTGAGTCCATTGCAAATGAACTGGGGGCGGATCTCTATCGCATCGATCTTTCCATGGTGGCAAGCAAGTACATCGGAGAGACAGAGAAGAACCTGCGCCAGATATTTGACGCCGCAGAGACCAAGGAATGCATCCTCTTCTTTGACGAAGCCGACGCGCTTTTCGGCAAGAGAAGCGAGGTGAAGGACAGCCATGACCGCTATGCCAACCTGCAGGTCGGGTACCTGCTCCAGCGAATCGAATCTTTTGACGGGGTAGTTATCCTTGCAACGAATTTCAAGAAAAGCCTTGATCCGGCATTTATGCGAAGAGTCAGGTTCATCATCGACTTTCCGTTTCCTGACGAGAAGAGCCGCGAAGAGATATGGATGCGGATATTCCCTGAAAACGTCCCGCTCGCAAAGCTCGATTTCAAGTTTCTGTCAAGGCTCAGCATCACTGGGGGCAGCATCAGAAACATTGCTCTGAACGCAGCATTTCTGGCAGCAGAAGAAGGAGGCCCAGTTTCGATGGGCCACATCAGGCGAGCAGCCGAGGACGAATATAACAAACTTGGGCGTGGAATGAGCTCTGCAGAGATTGGCAACTGGCCGTAAATAGTGATTCGAAAATTCTTTCGTGGCGACCGCGCATATGCTTTTGGTGCAGTTGATCACATCGAATGTTTCGATATCATCTCGGCAGAGCCCTGCGAGCTGTGGCGCCGCTGCCAAAATACAAGGTGCACACATTCACGCATATCTGATGTCCCCGCAGATACGCTGCATCCAGAAAGCTACCCCGCCATCTGACAGCCATTCAATCAGCTATAAAGTTTATCTAATTCATGAGCAAATAATCCTCCATATTGCTAGCGCAGGCCGTGTCAAAGCAGAGTGAGAAATCAGAGACACAGGCCGCTAGACCGCAGCTTGTAAAGAGCCCTGAGCAGGATGCCAGAAAAAAATCAAATGGTCGGGGAGAGGGACAGCAGCGCAACTCTTTATCGAATCAGTCCGCTGCCCCTGCCGGAAAAGCAGCAGCTGCCATTGGCGCTGAGGCAGGCGTCGCTGCCGCCGCGGAGAGCAAGGGGCCCTCATTTCTTTCAAGTTTAGCCGATGTCGGAAAATCCCTGCAAAAATTGGCGTTTGGAGCGGGCACAGGTGCTCAGAAGAAGCAAGAGCCTGAGGTAGTGGCACCGCAGCCCGGGGAAGAAATTGCTGCTCCTGCCGCCAAGCAACCCGGCGCATCGCCAGCCGAGGGGGGAGGAGAAGGCGGCGTCAAACAGCAGCCACAGGCCAAGGGGAAGACGCCTGAAAAAGGCGATGGCACCAAGGGCCAAGCCAAAGAGAAGGCAACTGGCGACAACGACAAGAAGAAGAAAAAAGGGCCTGGAGGCGAAAAGGGTGCTGCACCTGAAAAGGGAGGTGCTGGCGCCGCTCCACAGAAAAAAAAGAAGGGAGCATCTGCAAAAGATGAGAAATCTCCCAAGTCGCCCGAGGAGGACCCTGCCTTTCAGTCGGTGCTAAAGAGCGCAAAAAAAGTATCAAAGCAGCAGGCTCGCCATGAACCGGCAGGAGCAAAGGCCGCACAGGCACAGGCTGCCGCAAAGGGGCCGCCAAACGAGGTGGAAAGCCAGGCAAAGAATGAGCAGATTGAAAAGATGGGCGCGCAGCAGCCGGGCAAGTTTGACCGAGAGGCCTTCAAGACAGCACTCTTTGAAAAAATAGCCTCCGTAGCTCCAAAGAACCTGGAAGAGGCCGACGACTTTAAAAAAGAGAACAAGGCGTCCTCGGTCAAGGAATCTGTGGCCTCCAACGTCAAGCAGGGAAAGGAAGGAGCACAGGCTGGAATAAAGCAGGCAACAACCCAGGCTCCTGACCCGAGCTCTGCCAAACCAAAGGAAGTTGCTGATCTGCCTCCAACTCCCGCGGGGCCCGCCCCACCCAGCGTAGGGGCGCAGCAGGCCGCTCCAAAGCCAAAGACCGACTCGGAAATTTCGCTTGAAGAAGGAAGCCAGAGCCTGGAGACTGAGATGACGCAGGCAGAGGTCAGTGAAGAGCAGCTTGCACATTCCAACGAACCGCAGTTCCAGGACGCGCTGAAATCAAAAAAGGATGCCCAGCAGCATGCCAAAGAGGCTCCTCTGGGCTATCGCCAGGATGAGCAGGGGATAATTGCCGGCTCTGAAGAAGAAGCAGCCGCGCTTGCACAGACGCAACTCCAGTCCATGCACGAGGGCCGCCAGTCTGCATTTGGCAAAGTCGTAGCCAACCAGGCAACGGCAAAGACTGCAGATGAGCAAAAGCGGGCAGAGGTCTCTGCAAAGATAGAGTCAATCTATGCGAGCACGAAACAGCAGGTAGAAGCCCGCCTCTCAAAGCTGGACCAGGAGGTCAACAGCGTCTTTGACAGCGGGCTTGAACAGGCAACGCGCGAGTTTGAGGATTACGTCGACCGCCGCATGTCTGCATACAAGGCCGACAGGTACGACGGTTGGACGGGCAAGATAAAGTGGGGCAAGGACAAGCTCTTTGGAATGCCAGACGAAGTCAACAAGTTCTACGAGGAAGGGCGCAAGGGATACATCGACAAGATGAACGCAGTCATTGATTCCGTAGCCACCATTGTCGAAACCGGGCTCAATGAGGCCAAGGACATGATTGCCGCCGGCCGACAGGAAATCAAGACGTATGTCGAAAGCCTTCCAAAGGACCTAAAGAGCGTTGGAAAGGAAGCTGCAGACAACATTGAAAGCAAGTTTGCCGAGCTGGACCAGAGCTTGGAGGAGAAGAACAGCCAGCTGGTTGATTCTCTGTCGCAAAAATACGTCGACAACCTGAACAAAGTAGACGAGCGGATCAGCGAGATGAAGGCCGCAAACAAGGGCCTCGTGGACAAGGCCAAGGATGCCATTGTCGGTGTAATCAAGACGATTCTAAAACTAAAGGACATGCTCCTAAACGTCCTAGCAAAAGTTGCCGGAGTAATTTCAAAGATAATCCGGGATCCGATCGGCTTTGTGGGCAACCTTGTCAAGGGAGTCAAGGCCGGCCTTAGCAACTTTATGAGCAAGATAGGCGACTATTTGCAGCAGGGCCTCTTTGAATGGCTCTTTGGTGCACTGTCTGAAGCGGGAATACAGATGCCCAAGTCGCTTGATTTCAAGGGCATCGTGAGCCTCGTGCTGCAGGTGCTTGGTTTGACGTATCCTGCAATCCGGGGCAGGGCCGTCAAGCTCCTTGGCGAAGGCGTCGTGAAAGGGCTGGAAACAGGCTCGGAGATCTTTATGACTTTGATATCCGAGGGACCCGGCGGTCTGTGGAAGTACATACAGGAAAAGATCGGGGACCTGAAGGAGACTGTCATGGAAGGAATCAAGGGCTTTTTGAAGGAAAAGATCATTGTTGCAGGCATCACGTGGATAGTCGGCCTGCTGAACCCAGCTTCGGCTTTTATCAAGGCTGCCAAGGCAATCTATGACATTGTCATGTTCTTTGTCACCCGGGGCTCGCAGATAATGTCCCTAGTTGACGCAATAATCGATTCAATGGCTGCCATTGCCGACGGAGGGTTTGGCGTGGCTGCAGCTGCAGTGGAGAAGGCTCTCGGTAAGGCGGTGCCAGTCGTAATAGGGTTCTTGGCCAGCCTGCTTGGCCTTGGAGGAATTGGCGAGAAGATCAAGGGAATTATCCAGAAGGTTCAGGCTCCAATAACCAAGGCAGTGGACTGGGTAATCAATAAAGCCGCCTCGGTAGTTAAATCTGCAGGCAAGCTTGTTGGCATCGGAAAGGGAATCGAAAAAGCTGAAGGAGAACCCGTACCTGTAAAGTCGGAAGATAGGACAACCGAACAAAAGAATGATGATCTTAAACATGCACTGGCGGACGCAGAGCAACTTGTACAGAATGACGATGTTTCGGTCAATACAATAGAAGAGGCCTTGCCCGCCATAGAGAAAAGGTATAGACTGAAGAGCATGGCGCTTGTAATCGATGAAGCTACAGATGATGCAGAAAAAGTACATGTCCATGCTGAATTGAATCCAAAAGGAGACACGAAGGGAGCTAAAAAGACCCACAAGTCTAAGAGATCCGTCCCTAGAAAAGGCAGCAAGAAGGCTAGGAAAGCTGAGGCAGCAAAAGGAAGAAGGCAATTCTGGATACTCCTAAAAAATAGGGCACCCCTAAAGCGTCTTGAGGACAAGGCCAAGGCCGCTCACCTTGATTCCTCTGCAAAGGAACAGATCCTTCAGAGCAGCGAGTTTCAAAAATGGAAAGACCGGTGGGATAAGTTGGTCGCCAAGTACGTGTCGGAAATGGAGGGAATTGAGGACAAAGACGAGGAGGAAGTTAGAGAAATAATAAAGAGCATCGAAGATTATCTCGATGGACAACTCTCAAGTTTGTCCAGAGGCGATGTAGGGAGTCTCATTAACTTGGCAAAGCAGGCAGAGGAAGGCAAAGCAAAGCCAGAAAAGGCTTTACCAGGATATCAGGCAGGTCACAGAGTGGGCAAGAGCATGGCCGAATCAGGAACTGCTTCTGTACCTGGCGTAGGATTGCATGATGTAAGAAACTTCAGACTAGAAGAGCAATATATGAACGAATGGCGAGGAAAGGAAATCGAATTGCCTGTCAGTAGCTTGAAGAAAGCATACGTTAAACGCGGGCTCTCGGAGGAACTTGCAAAGAGTCAAGCAATCAAAGGGGTGCAAGAGTATAGAACGCTGAAAGAAGGCCATGCAGAGCTTCTCAGAACGACATATCTCACTTCCGGTTCATATTCAAGTGAAACAGAACTTAAGAAGTTAGTCGGAAGGATATTTTGGGAAGCTCATTCAAGGGCAATAGCCGAAATAGTGGAAAAGAATCCTCATGTCGCCTAGGTCATCTTGAATAGTAAGGAACCTGCCCTACTCTTCCCGTGGGAAGCCATAGAAGAGCTTATATCAATTGAACCGTTTCTTTCTGCTGGTAGGCATCATCCACAATGGGCAACTTTCTGTCTTTTGCTTCCGTAACTTCTACGATTAGCTACATTCTCGAAGAAGTCAACCGGGATGTATCGGGCATCAAAATCACCACAAAGCCCCTGGATGCCATTGACCTCCAAAACCCGGTAAACGGGCTGAACATCTTTCTCTACCTTGTTACGCCCACAAGCTCCGTGGATGCAATCGACACCCTTGTCAGAGACAACCAGGGCCAGCCAACGAACAACCCAATATTGTCACTTGACCTTCACTACATTATCACCGCCACATCTACAGAAAACGAGGACCTGGTGGCGCAAAAGATCCTTGCCAGCGCCATGAGGATATTAAACAACCACCCTGTCCTGCTGCAGGACCTGATTCGCAAGGCCATAAAGGGCAAGGAGGGACTGGAATCATCCGACCTGGCGGACCAGGTGGATAACATTAGGCTGACCCTCAATGCCCTTTCAATAGAGGACCTGACGAAAATCTGGGCCAGGTTTCCAAATGCAAATTTTAGGCCGTCTGTTGCCTATGTCGCCCAGGTAATCCTGCTGGAAAGCAAGATAATCGAGCCTCCAGGGTTTATCGGATCCGTCGGGCTTGACAAGATCGGGCAGCTAAAGTCACCTGCCATAGAGAGCATCGAGCCCCGAATCCTAGAGTATGCGCCTGATGCTAGCATTGTGATTCTGGGGAACAGTCTGAATGCGCCCTCTGTTTCAGTCGGTTTTAACGACAACCTTGATCAGAAGGTAAACGGAGGAAGCGTTTCGGACAGGAGGGCTGTGGTGCCAATTCCTGCCGAGATCGAACCCGGAATCCAAAAGGTAAGCATAAACCACTACCTGGGTCCCCAAAAGGACGAACAGGCGTTTGGAAAAAGGTCAGTCCTAAAGTCAAATGCATATCCCTTTGTCCTGGCTCCCCGAATCCTTTCTCCGCGGCAGGGAAAGGTGGCCAAGGGCAAAGAATTGACGATAGATTTTGAGCCTCCAGTATCGAAGGAAAAGACCGTGTTTGCCTACCTCGGTGATATGGCAATCCCTGCGACTCATGTGAAGGGACCAAAGGCATCGGGCGACTCTAAAGTTGGAAGCGTAAAGTTGATAGTGCCAGCAGACACTGCACCAGGGGTATACCTCCTACGCGTCGCAGTAGACGGGGCGACGAGCATCCTTGTAAGGGATGAAAATCCGCGCAGCCCGACCTTCAAAAAATCTGTCGGGCCCTACATTGAAGTAGTTTAGGACGCGCAGCCCGGGCCTCACACGCACACACTGAGAGAGAGTCCTATCAATATCAACAACACGGAAAAACAAGATATAAAATATGCAGGGCCTGTCGGCGGCAGCCGCTGCTACGATTCCCACTTTTGCCTGAATTTCTTCCGCAGTTCTTTTATCGCAGCTAGCGTAATGTTCACAAATCCCTTCTTTTGTCCTGTGGGGTCAGGGTCGTTCCAGAGCGATTCAAGGATCGCGATATTTGTCTCAAACTCCTGCTTGTCTCCGCTCTCTATCGCCTTGTCGACTTTTCTCTTTGCCACTGCAAACCTGCGGCCCATTTCCTGGTTCTCCTTTGCATCGCCGACCCAGAGGTTCTCTTGGTCGTTGAACTGATCCACCAGGTACTGCCTGCCGGCGACCTTGATAC
>DATEIL010000162.1:0-5115 GCA_035279085.1 Nitrososphaera sp. | reverse complement strand
ACCTGTCTCTTGCGACAGGCATCCTGATTAGCAACGTCGCTTCGGTATTAGGGCTTGCAAGAATTTCGCCATACCTGCAAGAAGGAAAGACTGGGCAACTGGCGAGGATTTCTCTGGCTCCTGCCTTTGCAGCATTTTGGTTTTCGGCGATCTGGTACATTTTCATGTTTGTTCTTCCACTATCAAATGGAGAACACTTTAGCTTTAGTCCTGACCCGGCCGTCGCCGTAGTAATTGCAACGGCAGTACTACCCTTCATAAGCGCCTTGATATTCGTCGTTTCGTCAAGGGCGATAGGAAAGGTAGGCGCAGCGAGCGCAGTCGCAGGATTGGTACTCGGAATGAACCTGATCGCAAATATCATTCCGGCGTACGACTCGCTTGGAACATTCGTTCCTTGGCAGATGCTAGCCATTGTGCCGGCCATCGTCGGTGCAGACATTGCTTTGCACAAGCTTGATGGCAGGCGGGGCGTGTTAGTCGCAGGTGCATTGATTGGCATTACATTTTACGCCTTTAACTACCCAATGCTTCCGATGGCTTTTGCAGAATTTCTGAATCAGCCAAATGGCTCGGTAAGCTACACGCTGCCGAGTATGTACGCCACACTAAGCCAAGTAGTCATTCTTACTGCACTGCCCAGCATGCTTGCAGGTATCGTAGGCGCCATAATCGGATCGCGAAAGATAAGGCTGCCGCAGGTAAAAGTGGCCGCAGCACCCTAGTCCCCCGCTTCAGCCGCAATTAAAAGCCCCGGATCCAAGCGTGAACTCATGTCCACGGGCAAAATTTCCTTTGGCCAAGAAAATCGGACATAATTCTGATAGTCGTTTCTGTCGCCAATCTCTTAATTTCAGAAACACAGCAGGGCTTCAGGAGGCAGAATGACTCTCATGCATGTGTCACGATTCCAAACTCGCTCAGTGCGGAAAAAAAATCAGAGGCGCGATAGAAACCTGTAATGCATTTGTACGATGTGGACGCCGGCTTGTCATGACCCAAACATCTGACAAGGAGAAAGCCAGCCATCGAGTGGTAAAGCATAACGAAAAGTTCAACGTGCCGATACAATCTGAGAAGGAAGAGGCAGAGGTGTTTGAAGATGCAAAGCCGGAGCATCTTGCAAATGAGGGTGAGATTAGAAGAAAAAAGACTGGCATTGAGTAGATCCAATTTTTTTCTGTAAATCATGTCATAAAATGTTATCATCATGGATCCAGGTACTTGACGAGGCAATCATATTGGCAACTAGTAGCCAGATTATTTTAAAGGAATAAGCCTAAGGAATTTACAATACTTTTATCTGATGATGGACAGTTATCTCTCTGTATATGTCGCATCATGATCATCACCACCATACTAGCGGTTTTGAATCCCGCGCAGTCGAGCCTCTGCTTTGCGATTTATGCAAGACCAGATTTGACAGCAGAGAAGAATTCAGAGAACATCTGAGGATTAAACACAACATCCCGACGTGACCAACAACCGGTGGCATCCATTCTAGCCTGCCATTTGCCTACATTCGTTGGCACAGATACGGCAGGCCTGTGCACACCTTTTACAATGGTCAACGTTGTGTCTTTCGCATTCTTGAGCACATGCTTCACAAACATCAGCACATAGTTTGCAGAACTGTTTTGCAAACTGACTGTCCATCGACATCAGGGATGCAGAAGTCCAGCATACGGCAGCACATTCTCGGTTTATTTGAACACAGCTTGCCATCATCTTTACATCCTGTTCCTTAAGGTCAGAGGTGGCACAGAATTCACATGCTTCAGCGCACCTCATGCATGCATCTATGCAGCTTTGCCATTTGGTGTTTTGCAAAGTCGCGGTACTTGCCATGACTGCCGGTGCAGCGTATTGTATTTACAAGGTATGCAAGATCATTCCGAAGTGAACTTTTTCGTTGCAGTGAAACAGTGCGTCTGCCCGTCCCAGACTGGCTTACCAGGCATTGAAGCCGATTTGGATTCATCCATTTTGGCGCGATAGTTAATGCAAACCGATGGGAGTGAGACACGCGCATATCAGTCACTTTCCTATTGCATGCATATGCGCTTTTTAGAATATTATTCCATTTATGAAAAACAGCTAACGCGAGTTTTGTTTGCATTGTGTAAATGCTCTGGAGTTAGTAGCGAAAATGTCAATGTCAAAAAAAAGGAGAGACGGAAAGAGTGAGGAGAATCTCTACTGGAACCCCTCTGTGACTACCGCGTGAAGTGTCTCTAGTCTGTGTGCAGCAGAGTACTTTTCATCCCCTTGGAACTGTATCTCCACGTTTGTAGGTGTCAGTTCTTCCCCTCCTCTGACAATCACTTGGACTTCTTCGTCGTTCGAGTACATATCGCCGTTTAAGAGGAGGTCAGCAGTCCCGGTTACTATGTAGCTGTTTGGACCCGTCGGGGCAGCGATATTTGGCTTAAAGTCCACGATCTGGAATGTATCGTGGTCCCGGCTGCGCTGCGACTCTAGATTGACGTTTTCATTAGAGTCCTCTCTCGTAGACACAAGGTATGCACTCAGGCTGGCTTTAGCGGGGTCTTCGGATTCTACTTTGAGGGACATCGTGCCAGACATCACAAAAGGCCCTTCAGGTCGTGTCTGGTTCGATGTTACCGTAAAGATTTGTCCGCGTATGTCAAGTGGGGCCGTGATGTCAAACTGGTCTTCGACTATGTTAGTTGTCCTCTCGTATGTAGCAGTGATTACTACATTCCTACTGGTGCCGTCATTTGGAATGGTCACAATTCCTGCTCCCCCATAAGGCGTCTGGACCCAGCTGCCCGGGCTTCCACTCACAAAGGCCATCTGACCAAAGTTGGCAAAGAAGATCGGGTATGTGCCGGGCGAGAGGTTTTCGATCTTAAGCTCCGTAAACCCTTGTTCTATCTTGTTGCCCGATTCTGCATCATAGACCGATACAAACATGCCCTGCAGAGCGTTTCCATCGTCATCCTGCGCTCTTAGGACGAGAGAGCTCTTTGCCGGTGCAGGAGGCGCAGGCGGTGCAGGCCGTTCGTCATATCTGGCAGTCACCGTCGCATTTCTTCCTTCCCTTACGCTAAGCAATCCAGAACCACCGCCCGGAGTGTCGGTCCACTTGCCTGGTTGTGCAGATTCAAAATTAAAGTCCCTGTAGTCAGAATAGAATATCGAGTACTTGCCCTTCTCGAGTTCCACTACAAAAGGAGTCTTGTCTGATTCCACAAGTTGGCCTGTCTTTGCATCAAAGATGGTGACAGGAGCTCCATCCAGCCCACGGTCATTGTCATTAGCCGAGACTGCGGTGAACCTGATTGACGAAGGACCATGGTTCTCGGTATCCTCTTCTTTGACAACATCGACATTCTTGACGATATTCTTCTGCTCCGTCTTGACCACGACCTCTGCGTTGCCGTTTGAAACTACGGTAGGCACTATCACCACCGTGTTAAATGATCCTTCAATGTTTGTGATCACGTTTGTTATCTGGACATTGTTTATGAGTATCTGGACGGGCACATTTGGCTGAAATCCATCGCCTTGGATAGCAAGTGGCGCCCCTGGCTCGACCTGTTCCTCATCTACTTGCACCTGGGCTTCGCCAGAAGTATCGTTGGTGACAGAAGACGATTCACCAAGAGTTCCTGTCGTATTTTCAGTGCTTGGAGCAACCGCGGGAATGCCGGCAGTCTGGTTGTTGTTGGTGGTGTTGTTGTTAGCATCAGTGGCATTGTTGCTGGCAGGGGTTTGCGTTCCATCGTTGGTCCCGGCCGCCTGGGTGCCGTTCTCTTCAATCATAAATGCTTCGGTCACTGCTGCGTGTCTGCCGTTGTCAGCGACACCAAGGATTGCATAGTGATCTTCATCATCCGATCCAGTCTCTGAAATACTAACGGATGTGGAGAAGCTTCCGCCTTCATCTGTCTGGGCAGTGCCTACAATGCTGCTTTCATATTCTTCATCAGGGTCGGTTGATACCAAAAGGCTGCCAAGGTCTGCAGAATCAACAATTCCATCCTTGTCGCTTATTGTAATGTTGCACTCGGTATAGTTTCCAGCGACCGCTTCTAGGCTCAGAAATGCCAGGTCGTCTTCGAAATCTCCCTTTGCAATTTCCTCGTTATCGCATTCGACGGCTGCGCTAGAGTTTGCAGCAGGCTCGTCTGGCACTACGAGTAGCCGTCCCATAGAAACATCATTATCAGTTGGACTGCTATTGTTATTGTTATCATTAGCGCTGTTTGGCTGCATGCCAAATAATCCCTTGAGGGCATCCAAGGCGTCGTTTACTAGATTTCCGTCAGATGTGCTTTCCCGTTCCACGGAGGATTGGTTGCTGCTCTGCTGGAGAATTGTCCAAGTAGAATTTGTAAAATTGGCTTCTGCTGCAGGCATTAGGTACAGTGAAACTTTTGAATCCCGATCAAAGCCGCTGCCTGAGAGTTGTGTTAGAGATCCCGACTCGACCGCCGTGGCCGCGCTGTCAAGAGAGATAGCGGGATCGTGCGGCGATGATGATCCATCTTGCGTCTGGGCGCCAGCAAGATAAAAAGACCCTGCTATGCCAGACACGATTACGAGCACAGCTGCAAAAGATGCAGCCAAGAGTCTATGCTTCATTCAAAAGGTCTGGGCGCATATGGCATAAAAGGGGAAATCTATCAGGCTCTATAATTATGAAACATAGTCCGGCTCATGTAATGTGGCTCGGGGTGTGTCTATCAGAGGGCCTTTCCTGAACGTTGCCCTTTACCTGACTTTTTGAGAGAGTGAACCTCTTGTCATACGGGATAACATATAGCTTTACAGAGGTATTAACCGCGTAATGCAACGATCCATCGGGATTTCGGTAGTTTGTTGCGACTCCGACTCTTTCGATGCCTACCTTTACCTTTACTATGGTCCCGTCCTCCAGTTTGAAAGAGACCGTATCGGTTCCCTCAGCCGAATAGTCAAGCATCTTGAATTCTATCTTGTCAGGACTTCTGGAATTGTTCTCACTCATGCCGATGATTTGTGGATTTGA
Source organism: Nitrososphaera sp. (assembly GCA_035279085.1). Taxonomy (GTDB): domain Archaea; phylum Thermoproteota; class Nitrososphaeria; order Nitrososphaerales; family Nitrososphaeraceae; genus Nitrososphaera. Next base: position 98 of record DATEIL010000162.1, on the reverse strand, counting down.
GACTATAAAAGCCTCTTGACAGCGAGAATTCCACTTATCATAATGTATTTATCTGCGATTTGAACAGCTTATGCTGATGGGCAGATTGTTTGGGAGGG
>DATEIL010000161.1:0-13648 GCA_035279085.1 Nitrososphaera sp. | reverse complement strand
TTATCGAGGGAATCCCCGGAGCAAAACAGCATGTCGGTGGACCAATCGAATTTGGACCTGACGGCAAGCTGTACATCACCGGCGGTGAAGCGGGCAGACGCGCAAGGGCCGACGACTTAAAGTCTCCACTTGGAAAAATCCTGCGCATAAATCCGGACGGAACAATTCCTCCTGATAACCCCTTCCCGGGCGAACCCTACTACACAATCGGACATAGGAACTCCTTTGGGCTAACATTTCATCCTATCACCGGACGGCCGTATATCACTGAGAACGGTAACGATACGAATGACGAAATTAACATTCTCTATCCGGGCAAGAACTATGGATGGCCAAATGTCAATGGCACTACAAACGACCCGAGGTACATCTCCCCGCTGTATGCAACTGGACCCGGCACCATCGCACCAACTGAAGCCGAGTTCTATACCGGAGACAAATATCCCTCGGAATTCAAGAATAATCTCTTTTTCTTGGCGTACAATACGAGATCACTCGATAGGATAGAACTTGTAGGGCCTGACTATGATATACTAAAGTCCTTTACTTCGTATCCTCTTCCGGCCGCATGGCCATCGTTTACTGACATTGAACTTGGACCCGACGGGTACTTTTACGTCTCTGATTTTAAGACGATTTATCGCGTACTGTTCGAGCGCACAAATGTGACTTCTAGCGTTTCAGTAAAGGTTCCGCCATCAGCCGAATCTGCCCTGCCGACAGAAATCAGCGCCACACTCATAGATGACAGCGGCAAGCCAATTGTGGGCGTGCCGCTGGTCTTGGCTGTTGCTGATGGCCCGGATCTTACCGAAAACACTGACGATTCAGGAACGGCAACTTTTCAGTACACGCCCTTTTCAGCGGGTGAATTTCCGGTGACTGCAAGATTTACTGGCAACCAGAAGTTTGCGCCGAGCATTAGTGGCGAAGTAAGATTAAAGGTCGAAGGTCCTTCCACTCTTCCGCCGCGGGAGCTTGAAGCAAGAACCGAAGACAACTTTGTGGTGCGCCTAACCTTGCTACCGACCAGCGACGATGGGAACAACTCGACGATAAAATTCGCCGTAAAGATACTGGACCCGAGGAGCCAGACCGAAGTTGCCGGCATCCCGTACCACGTTGAAATATTGAGGGGAGGGAGCGTCCTCTATTCACACGATGATGTGACAGAAGCCGGCTTGTCCCTTCAAGAGTACGTGTTTGAAGATATGGGCGCCGCGGAATTCGTTGTCAGGGATATCAACAACAGTGAAAACAGTGCCACGTTTAGCATCAATGTTGTGCCGGAATTTCCTGCGCACCTGGCGCTTGCACCACTTGCAGGCTTTGCCATAGTAATACTGGTCGCATCGCGATACGGAAAAAGACTTTACCGCTCCTGGTAGCAATGATAATAGCCAGTATGCGATAAGACGGAAAAAGCATGCCGGTGAACTAGGAACAAAGATAAAGCAAAGGACTAAAGTCCGCCGTCATCCAGACCGGGGCGCGACTCTTTCTATTTTCTTCCACTTGTAGTCTCGTCTTTTCATAATAGTGACGTTCACAAGGGCTCTGAACTGTGCATACTGAAGTTCCAAAAAAGTCCAGACGCTTGAAAGTCTCGGAGTCTTCCTTGCTGCGACAATAATGCCGAACAAGGCCAGGATGAGGATGTCAAGGTAAGTTGCGAGCGAAAAGAAAGCAAGGTCAACAGCCGCCACGACAGGTGTTGCCATGAGCAACACCGGAGAGAGTATGAACATGAAAAAGTTCGCAGGGAAAACGTACTTGCCGAACCTTCCATACTTTGCGTTAAAAAGCACATCGCGATTTTCCAGCAGGACGCGGGTAAGCCCTTCCGATCGCCGGATCTTTTGCCTGAGGCGCTCCTTTCCGTCCTCGGGATAGTCTTCATAGAACCTGACGTTTGGGTCGTAGACTACCCTGTATCCCTGCTTCCTGATGTGCAGAGTCTGGATTGTCTCATCGCCGTATTCCTTTTGCTTGTACTCCTTCATGAGGTGTCTCCTGTATGCACTGAAAGTGTGCGCCATAAAGACCGAGTCCACCTCGCTCTCTGCCTGCTGTATCAGCTCGTGCAGGCCCCTGTACTGCACTTCGTTTGACGCGCCAGAATTGTTGGCAACGTTCACTCTTCCCGTTACCGCGCCAATGTGGGGATCGCTAAAATGCGACACAATGTTGACCAGTGTGTCTTCTGCAAGGGTAAGGTCTGAGTCACTCTTTACCACGATTTCCCCTTTACATGCCCTGAAGGCCTGATTGAGCGCGGTTGCAAGCCCCCTGCGCTCCTCGTCATGGATTATTTTTATGAACGGATATTTTCTTGAATAAGAGTCCAGTATGGACGGCGTGCCGTCACTTGAAGAATCGACAATGACTATTTCCATCTTGTCTGCCGGGTATCTTGCCCGCACCATGCTGTCTAGCCTGCTTGCAATTATTGCCTCCTCGTTGTAGGTCGGTATCACTATCGAAATGAAAGGGAAATAGTGCCCCCTAGACTGGGGAATGGGCACTGGTTTCCTTCCGTGTCTGAGTGACACCGCCCCGATGACGAGAAATCCTGCACAAAAAATTACCAGGGCTATGTGAACCGCAAACATTGTGAAAAACTCGGATACATTCATTTTTTCTGGTATGCCACTCCTTTGACAAGCTCTCCTGCGGTAAGCCTTACCGCATCAAGGCTGCCGTATTTTGGTTTCCACCCAAGTGCCATTATCCTCCGAACGTCAAGCAGCATGTTCTTGACATCCCCCTTCCATCCCCTGCCGCTGTCCACGCCTCCCGTAAATTCTATCCTGGCGCCTCCTGGCGACATAATCGACCCCATTGCCTGAATAACTGCAGAAGCGATATCGCTGACTTTGACCTGGTCCTGCGAGCCGACATTGTAGACGCTCACTTTCTTTTCTTGCTTCGATGCCTTCACGCCGGCAAGGATTGCCGAAATGCAGTCAGAGATGTGGAGGTAAGACTTGTTCTGGCTGCCATCTCCGAGGACTTCGAGCCGACTCGGGTCCTTGAGGAGCTTGTTTACAAAGTCAAATATCACGCCGTGGGTGCTGTCTGCGCCGATAATGTTGGCAAGCCTGTAGATTATCACCTGCATGCCGTATGTGTGGGCATAGGAGACCATAATTGACTCACATGCCAGCTTGGATGCGCCGTACATGGATATGGGCTCAAGCGGGCTATAGTCCTCCGGAGTGGGGACCGCCTGTGCGTCGCCGTAGACAGTCGAAGTCGAAGCAAAGACAAGCGTTTCCACACCGCTTTTCCTTGCGGCTTCAAGCAGATTGAAGGTGGTGACTATGTTCTGGTAAAAGTGAACATCGGGGTTTGTGAATCCCACCCGCACTTCGGGATTTGCTGCAAGATGATAAACTGTCTTGCAGTCACTTGGGACCGTTAGGGACTCTTTGTGCAAAAGATCCATCCTGTGGAAGAAGAATTTCGGGTTCTTCTTGAACCTCTCAAGCGACTCCAACCTGCCGCTGCTCAGGTTGTCAAGCACGTGGACCTCTTCGTTTTCCGAAACTAGTGCGCTGACGAGGTTACTACCGATAAAGCCCGCGCCGCCGGTCACAAGTACCGCCATTGCTACGGAATCGCCCCGTCCGTGCTAGCGCTGGTAGTAATGGCAGTAGCTGTCGTTGATTCGCCTTCGCCTTCTGCCGGCCCTGTGCCGTCTCCCGCAGAGGCGATTGTCGAAGAGTATATCCGGGTTGAACCGTTGTTGACTATCAGGTTATGGTCCTCCTCTATGCTCTGCTCCAGGTTCTGGTAGAGCTGCGGCTTGTCGTACTTCATGATGATGTTGTTCATTTCCGGGTCTGAAAAGAAGACCCTGCTGTTGACTACGCTCTGGCTGTCGAGCCATTCCTCGGTCGTGCCCGGCTTGTTGTTGAGGTACGCGCCCTGGAAAATCTTGTCAAATGACAGAGTCTCCATCGTAATGTCGTTTGCCGAGGCATAATACTTTGTCACAAGACTACCCATGAAATATGAAATGACCCGCTCTCCGCCGTCAGAAGATGCGGCAAGGGTTGCGGCAGAATTGACAATGCTTGCCGGGGCATACGTAGTCGGGTCCCTTCCATACCTGGTCGCCGGTATCGCCACTATCAGTACTACTACGGCTGCAAAGAGCGCGGCCTTGGCTATTCTGTCCTTTCTGCCTCCAAGGTTGTGCGAAAAGAACAGGGCAACTACGACTCCCCAGGGTATCGTGATGTACATAAAGTTCCTTGACAGGAGCACAGGCGAAAGATACATGCTAACCACGATAAAGGCCGCTGATGCAAACCAGCCGATCATCATTATGTTGTAGTGAGACTTTTTCTTTCTGAGAAGGATTATCGACATGACGCTACCCGATGCAACTACAAACCCGACTACTAGCAATCTGAGGGCGTTGATTACCTGGTACGATTCGGAAGGCGAAGGCGTGACTTTGATCTTGTCGGAAAGAAAGTCGTCAGCCAGGCTCTGCTCAAACTCCTCGGCCTTTAGAATTGTCCTGGTCTCTGCGTGGTAGATGGACCATGACAGAAAGATAGCTCCCGCAAGAGTGACAAATACAAGTACCCTGTTTGAAACAAGGTTCCTCCGCCTATAGGCAATAAAGGATACGCCAACTATGGTGGCCATGTTTAGGATGAGGAACAGCGAATTCGTAGGGCTGGTAAAGTTGATTGCAAAGGTCATTACCAAGGCTGCAGCCAGCCATCCGCGACGCGAGCCGTTTGTCGAAATGGCCTTTATGAGTGATAGAAAGAACACCAGGTAAAATACGAGTGCAAGACCCTGTGGGGAAAAGTGCCCCTGGTCTACCCAGAAAGCGCCCATAAAGGCGATGGGTGCGAGTATGGCATAGCGCGAGTTAGAAGTCCTTGCGATGCAATAAACCAGCGTGATTACTACCAGTGCGGTGAACAACTCTGTAAATCGGATAAGGGTCATGGGATCCACGTCCTGGAGGAGTGTTGACTCTGCGAGCAGGACAAAGGTACTGGGATATTCCCTTGCGTACCTGTCATTCTGGTCAATTGCTCCCTGTGAAATTATCGGTAATGCCTCAGCGCCATGGGCAAAAATGTCAGTGAAGCGGGGCACCTCATAGGTAAAGACGGGTGTTCCGTAGAGGAAAAGTGCCAGCAGGAGGATGGGGATTATCCTGTAATCGTTCTTGCGTCGCGGGTCGTAGACAAGCGAGATGACCGTTGCAGCGATTGCAGTTCCTATGCCTGCCCAGTAGAAGGCCGGGAGTGTTCTAAAGTAGTAAAACCCATACGGCTCAAGCTCGGTGATAGAAATACTGTCGACTGTCAGGATAAAGAGTATGACTGACGCTACCGAAAGGATCCACAGCACATAGTTTGTCTCCAGCCTCTTTGCGTTTTCCGAGACTCTCTGTATCAGGATCGTTTTCAATTTTTGTGTCAGCCACTCACTCTTTCATTTATTCACTCATTCGTTGTTTGGCCGTGCAGGTCACGCCGAGCGCTCTCGCGGCGCGCCTTCCCTCTTCAGGGCCTTTAGCCGTTCCTTAATTCTCAGGCTTTCGCTGCTGACCTCCTGGGTGATGCCTCTGGCGGCAAACTCGCTATCGTCCGCAAAGATCTCCTTGATGACCTTTCCGTCCATGTGCGATGGAATGGGCACAGAGTGCATATGCAGTATGGTTGATGCGACATCCCATCCGTTAAGATCCCTGCCAAGCGCGAGCCCTTTCTTGATGTCCGGTCCGGCGGCTGCGAATATCCCTTCCAAGCGGTGGGAACCTGAAATTATTACTCCGTGGTTCTGCAGCTTGTCAAACATCTTGCGGTTTAGGTGCGTCGAAACTCCGTAGCCTATCTTTGTAACAATAAAGATATCGGGGGCCCTTTCGCTCTGCGCGCCCCACAGCACTTCTTCGCGCTTGTAGAGTTTTTCAACTATTTTGGTGCCGTTGTCAGTGACCTCGTAGAGTTTGGCCATGATGGCGTCCCTGACGCGCTCAAACTCTTGTCCCTTCAGGTTGCTGTTGATGTAAATGCCATGGTATGCCGTGCTAAACGCCTGCGAATTGTCATAGTCTGTCTGTCCTTCTTCGTAAGAGCCAAGAGGTATTGCCTCCTTTACCATCTTGGGGCTTATCCTGTATATCTTGAGCGCAAGCCCTGAGAGCCTCAGCTTGCCGATAATCTCCATCAACTTGTATACCGTCAGGCCACTTGAGGTCATCATTGACCTCATGGCGCTCTTCTTGACGATCTGGAAACCTTCGTTTGCAAGCCAGGTGTTGATGTAAAGCGCCTTCTCTATCGGGCCAAAGCCGTGATCGGAGGCTATCAGGACATTTGCATTTTCATTCTGCGCGATTTCGAGGAACTTGCCCAGGTATCCGTCAAGGAGTGCAAAGTGCTTCTTTAGGTAATCATAGTCGTTGTAAAAGACGTGCATGAGCCTGTCGCTTGTCGTAAAGATCGGTGCGAGCACGTCCCAGTCAATCTTTTTGGAGTAGTATAACGCCGATTCGGCCTGCTTTGAAGCCACCTCCTCTAGCATGGCATAAGCCTCAGGCTTTGCCTTTATCGCCTTTTCATAGAACGTTGACGGCGGCTCGCACATGTAGCCTCCTACGACGTTGTCAATCTCTTCCCTCAAGTCGGCAGGGTAGATAAAGTTCTTTACGTTTGGAGGAGTCATAAGCCCCGTAGTAACCACGCCATTTATCGCATTAGGTGGATAGGTCACAGGGTCGTTTATCAGAATTGACTTCATGCCCCGCTTGCTCATTATCTGCCAGATAGTCTCGGCCTGCCTGAATCTTGACTGCGCAATCTCTATCTTGCCGTTAAGCCTCATCCTAAAGTCCGGCATGCCATGCTTGCCCGGGTTGACGCCCGTGAAGATGCTGGTCCATGCTGCCATGGTCTCGGTGGGGAAAGTGGAGAGCAGTGTGGCCTTGACTCCGCCCTGAAGGAACTTTTTCATGTTCGGCATGGCCCCTTCTTCTACAAAGCGGTCGACTAGGTGCCAGGGGGCGCCGTCAATGCCAAAAAGTATAGTTTTTCTCTTCACACAACCACGCTCTTTCTCAGGATAATTAAGACTTATGAACTCCCTGTTCCTGATCTGGCGTCACGTGTCTTTCTTCAAGGACTTGAGTTTGTTCTTTATCCTTGAAGCCTCGTAGCCAGTCTTCCTTATCTCTCGTGCCGCCATTGTACTGCTTCCTGTAAAGATTTCCTTCATCACGACACCGTCCATGTATGATGGGATAGACACGTTCATCATGTGGAGAATAGTGGGGGCAATGTCCCAGACGGTCCTAGGAATTGCAAGCTGCTGGCTCCTGATGTCCGGCCCATATGACATAAAGATGCCCTCGGGCCTGTGAATGCCCGTGTTTGCAGTTCCTCCCTTGTATCCGCCCTTGTCATCGCCGATGTACTCTGAATTGGGTCCATCAGAGTAGTACGTGGGGCAGTAGCCGTCGTGCAGGGTGAACATGATATCCGGCGCCCTTTCAATGTAAGCGCCACTCATGACGTCCTCCCTCCTGTGGACCTTCATCACTACTGGGCTGTTGTTATTGCTCTGGTCGATTACCTTCTCCAGCTTGGTCATTATCTCCTCCCTGGCCTTTTCGTAATTGTCGCCTACGACCTGGCGGTTTATGAATATCCCTTCGGCCTTGGAAAATGCGATGGACTTTTCCATGTCAATCGGCCTGTCATACTGGAATGCCGCGTCAACGATGATGTCTGACTTGATGAGGCTGCGGAGGACGTAATCGTACAGGTGCAGCTTTTTCAAAAGCATAGCCAGCCTAGTGGGCGTTATCCCGAGTTTTGTGGCAAGGGCGACAAAGTTGGTCTTGCGCTTTTGCAGGCCTATGTGTGCAAGCCATGAATTGATGTAGAACGTCTGCCTCAGTGGACCGAACCCGTGGTCGGACGTAATGAGTACATTTGCGTCCTCCCTTGCGGCCAAGTCAAGGTATTCCTTGAGCAGCCCATCCATCTGGATGTAGTGTTTGCGTATGTACTCCGGCTTGTGCCACAGGGTATGCTGAATCTTGTCCGTGGAGACAAAGATCACCGCCAGTGCGTCCCATTCGTAGTTCCTTGCCAGGTGGAGACCAACCTTTGAGGTCTTGTTCGCAAACTCTTCGATCATAGAGTATGCCTTGGCGTCGTCCTTGTTCACGGTCAAATAGTAGTCAAGTGGAAGGTCTGTCCAGTATCCTCCTGCGACTCGCTCGAGCTCGCTCTTTAGTTCGGGTGGGTGCACATAGGTGGAGCCCGGGGGAGTCATGAGGCCTGTAGTCATTATTCCGTTGATCTTGTCCGCGGGGAAGGTCGCCGGCTCGTTGACGACTATTGACTTCATGTTATTCTTGCCGATCATCTGCCAGATGGTCTCAACCCGCCTGAAATTGGAAGTCCCGAAGGAGAACTTGCCGTCTATGTTCAGGATAAAGTCGGTGATCCCGTGTTTTCCCGGGTTGCAGCCTGTGAACATGCTGGTCCATGAAGGAACCGTGACGGCTGGCACGGTGGACATTAACGTTCCGTGAGCGCCGCTTTTTACAACGCGCTCAAAATTCGGCAAGTCGCCGTCGGCAATGAACTGGTTAAAAAGAGTCCAAGTCGCGCCGTCGACTCCGAACAGTATTACTTTTCTGTTGGTTTTTTTCTCATTCATAGTCATACTTTTTTCCACTCACCTTATCGTGATTGCAACCATTTGGTAGGCCTGCCAAAGGAGGGCAGAAGACGATGCTACTATTGCTGCCGATGATGCCAATGCGAGTAGGCCTCGTCATCATCATCTTATGATTCCTCCAAGGCTCTTTCTGCCGCCAGTGCCCGCGCCCGTCACAAAGTTTGCCTTCCAGACAAGGACCGGTTCGTCATAATAGCTCTGGATCTTGCCCTTGACAAGTCCGATATCCCTTAACTGTGCAAACATGCCAACGAATCTGGACTCCGTCCTGACGTTTGACGAAAGCTCCGGGTGGCGCTCTACTATCGCCTCGCCCGTCCTGCCAAGTGTTCCACGCTTTACAGGGTCATTGTTATTGTCCGCTATGGCATCAAGGAGGAGCTTTTCCTCGCCTACTCTGATCTGCTCATATAGCTTCCTGTTCATCTTGAAGGCAGAATGATTCTTTGAAAGTATTGACAGGACAAACACCAATGTGACGGACACCGTTATGCCCAGGGGGATGTACGGCCTCCTCGTCAGTATCGCATCGACTGTCCTGGCGCTAGTCGAGCTGATAGATATTTCGTCCCAGTACTTCATAATCGGCCGGGCAAGTGAAATCAACAATTCCTTTGTGCTCTCTGTATCAGTTACACTATCAATGACACCGTTGCGTGCGAGGGCGTCCATGTTGACGTGAAGTATTATCTGGACATTCCTGGAATCAATGCCCGAGTCAAACCTGAGTTCACGCTTGTCCGTCCAGTAAAGCACGGCTTCGGTAGTGGTCTGCCCAGGCTTTTTGTAAGCAAAGAACCTCCCCTTTGTGTCATCCGTAACATCTATCCAGCCGATGCTGACTACTTCTGCCGAAGGCCGGCCGAATTTTGACGGGTAGACGAGCAGCGAGCCTTCCCATGTGTGGAGTGTTCTCGAAATTTGCAGACCGACATCGACTCCTGTCCTTGACACCGTGGGACCAGTCGCGTTCGAAGTATACCTGTACGCGAGGGTCGCATCCTGGTTCAATATCTTTTCAACCTTCAAGTCCCTGTATGCATATTTGAGATCCCATCCATCTATTGCAGGGAAGAAGTACGAAGCGCTTTCGGGACCCTGGACATCGTTGATGTTCAGATTGTATAGTGTGAGCTTTGAAACATCCCTGCTGCTTGTGCTCTGGATGGCCGCCACCTGTGCCGCTATTACCAGGCTTGAGATCAGTCCGAGAAGCACCATCCTGCTCACGACCTTTCCGCTTATCCTGGAAGCCAATTTGCTGACTGGCCTTCCGCAGAGCAGGCAGAGGGGTTCGCCTGAGACGCGGCTTTTTTCGCAGGACGGGCAGCTGGTATTTTTGCGCGTGGGCCCGCGCATTCCAAGACGGAGAACGAGGTCTGCGAAAAACAGCAGTATCAAAGTGCCAACGGCGCTCATGACTGTTCCAGAAACAATGTGAAATGATTCTGCAGCGCCTTCGCCGGAGGTGTACCATATCGATATTATCAGCGCGATTCTCGTGGCATTTAGCATGTAAAATATCGGAAAGCCTGCAACCACTACGAGGGCGCGCTTCCAGAGTTTCCCACGCAGGATGTAGGCCACAAATATCGAGAATACCGACAGGCCGACTATGGAGTACGTGCCTGAGCTGGGTTCGCCAACGTAGAATGGTATCCTCGAACCGTCTGCATCCTGCATGACAAGGGCGGGTGCGCCAAAGCTGGCGTCTAGGCTTATCGGGAGCCCGACGGCGCTGAGCATGTATTGTACAATCAAGGCAGAGGACCATGACATGTCCGCCGACAGCTCTGCCAAAAAGTCAGTCGGGGGAGGCTGCAGGTATGCGAGCAAGATTATGCAGATTAGCATGTGTCTCAGGGTTGCCATGTTAAACAGCAACATTACTGCCCCAGCTACGAAAACAGGAAGGGAGATCAGGTGGTATTCAAGTGAATACAATGTAGTCGTACCCAAGACAAATACAATGACTGCTATTGCGCAAAGCGCCGCTCCAAGTACGTCGTCCAGCCGCAGGGATCTCCCTGTCTTGTTGATATCCCATGACGCCGTCGCAAGCAGAATCTTGCGCTTCCTGTGCAGGACAAACAGGATAAGAACTGGAATTACAAGCACATAGTTTGTAATGTTGCCGGCGCTGAATGTGAGTGCCTTGCCAAACACAACGGACAGATCGCCTCCATAGACTATGGCGACGAGTCCTGCAAGGACGATGATTTTTGCGAGAATTGAAGTGTTGTTATGCACCATTGAATTGACGCTGGAAGCACTCAGCCCTGAAAGCAGTCTGGCCAACTCTATGCTATGACCTCTTTTTCCTCATTATTGCTGCGATCATGCGAATCTCCTTTCTTGTAGTCACGCGCAGCGCGACGGATACTATGAAGTAGGTCGCCAGGGCGGCTCCGAGGTTTATTGCGATGCTTTGGACAAATACCATTGTTCCAAATGCCACTGCGACTCCCGCGGCCATGGCTGCAGCCGGCTTGAGCGTGCTTCTTGCAGATATCGTGATGTTTTCCTTCCTCTTCAGGCTGGTAAATGACATTACCAGGCTGGCGATAGAACCCGCAAGAAGGGCTATGGCCGCGCCTTCTATGTACAGTATCGGCGTCAGGATAAAGGTCAGTGCAATCGTTATCGCGGACGAGACAATGCCTATCTTGGCGACTTCTGAAGCCCTGTTTGCAGCATTTAGCATAGACGTGATAATGGCGCCAAGTGAATAGATTATCGAGGAAACCACGAGGATTCGGAGTGCGTCAGATGCCTCGACGTACTGTTCCGATATGAGGGATAATATCTGGCTCGGCTGGATGACTAGCACCAGGAATCCGATTCCGCTTATGAGCATCGAAAGCCTGATCCCTGTGTCAAGCGTGCGCGCAAGCCCTTCCTTGTTGCCACGGGTCCACTCTTCTGTTGCAGTGGGAAGCAGGGCCCTTGACACTGCGTTCAGAACCCCGCCGACTAGGTTGGAGATCAGGACGGACAGCCCATAGAACGCGGCCAGTTCAAAGTTCTGCGTCCCGACGATAAGTACGCCTATCTGGGCAGTCAGGGTCTTCATCCCGACTGCCGCATAGTTGTGGCCGGAGAACTTTATTATCTGCTTGAGTCCCGTTATCTCCGATTTTGCCTCGGATGAGGATTTCCCGTCAAAGGTTCCCTTTTCAAACAGCCGGGGAACAAAGTAGAGATATCCAAGAACGGATGCGATTATGGAGGCGATGGCAAATGACATTATTATGCCATAGCTTCCAAAGGCAGCCATGACCATGACGACTGCAGTGGCCAGCCTGAGTACCTGGTATATCGAGTCTATTAAAAGGGCGTACTTCATCCTGTGGGACCCCTGGTAGGCGCCCATCAGGGCAGACACCACGGTCTGAGAGGGAAGGAACGTGAGGACCGCGATCATGAGCAGGACTGTCATCGATGGGTCGTGGTAGGCCTCAGACGAGATGTAGCCTGACAGGACTGCAATGACGGCAGCGACTGATACGCTTACCAGTAGCGCAAGTTTTATGCCAAGCGATAGGATTCGCCTTGAAACTCTGGGCATTCCCTTGGCATTGTATTCGGACATGTACTTTGATATGGTGACCTGCACTCCGTAGCCTGCAAATCCGATTACGCTGGTAGCAAAGGCCACTGCCACCATTGACTGTCCAAGAGACGCAGCGTCAACCAGCTTGGCCAGCACTATCCAAAAGAGTGCCCCAAGCGAGAGGTTGACAATGTTATCGAGTATCAGGAAGTAAGAGCCTTTGGCGAGCTTTTCAAACGACTTTAGATTTTCTTCAGTCATGTTACTATTACATGCCTCCACTGTGATGGCCCAGGAAGCCCTGATGAGCCAGCCTGGCATCCTTCCTGCGGACAAAGTCCCTGTACGCAGCAACTATTGCCAAAGCCACGATAACTGCAGTCAGTGTTCCCATGACGACTTCTAGAGTGATTCCCGTGCTGCCATAGGCCAAAATGATTCCAATGATGGCCACTATGGCAAGGCTCAGACCTACGCTGACTGCCATCCTTTCCACGTAACTCAGTCTATTCCTTGCAATGAACGCGTTTGTCATTGCATATCCTGGGATGACAAAGAGAAATGCGGCACTGGAAATCCGCCTTACCGCCTGGCCGTATTCAGCCTGTGGGATCACAAACGTGGCAATCGCGATTACCGAGCATGCAACAATTGCTATCCAGAAAGGCGCATTTGCTTCGACATCTGCAAGGTTTCTGAGAAAGGACGATCCCGTCCTGTCCTCTGATAGGTTGATCTCTCCTCTCCTCTCCAGCCGCCTCGCAGCATCATGTATCTCCTCTGTCGTCAGGAACCTGTCAAGTTTCTGCAGGTTGACAGCGATGTCGCCGAGTTTAGTAAGGTGCTGCCTATGCATGATATCCAGGACCATCCGTTCAATGAGCTCGCCACGCTCAGAGTCTGCTACTTGACCTGTATCCTGATCTGATTCCATGCGCTTTCACTCTCTGGACCCGAAGGCCAAGTATAGACAAAGTTTTCGTACCTTGTGTCGTATCTCCATAGCTCAATGACAAACCTGAAGCTCTTTGACTCGTCGTTTGACACCTCCAGGCTGTTGAATTCCATGCCGTTTATGACGATGGAATTTATCTTTGAATCGCCTCCTTCCTGCTCAATGTCCTTCAGCATGATATTGAGCGGCAGTGTCGCCGTGGCATTGTCTGCCAGGATCATGCTCTCCTTGTAGATGTGTCCTGTTGGGCTTGGAAGGTGGTTCTCTTCGTCAGGGCCGTACTGTGTGGCGTTCAAAAGTTTTACTCTTGCCTCTATGTATTCCGCTTCGCCCATGTGGTTGTACAGCTGCACATTCCAGTCCAGCGTATCGCCTTCGCTGACAAATGAATTGGAAGAGGGGTAGATGCT
>DATEIL010000160.1:0-16341 GCA_035279085.1 Nitrososphaera sp. | reverse complement strand
CTTTGTGCTCGGCGTCATACTCAACATTGGTTCCAAGCTGAAGGACTCACGGCTGATAAACGAGCTTTCAAATGCCGCCACCCGGATGAGCGAAGGTGAAATGATGGAGATTCGCCTTGGCAAGGCACAGAATATCTCTGAGGATGACTATATCAAGGTCCTTGAATTCAAGACCGCATCGCTGTTTGAAGCTTCGGCCAAGATAGGCTCACTGATCGGCGGTGGCGATGAAGAGCAGGTCAAGGCCATGACTTCGTTTGGCAACCTACTTGGCATCGCGTACCAGATCCATGACGACCTAATTGACTGGAACAACGAAAACAGGCTCTTTAACATACTTGTGAGGAACAGCAATGGCAAGACAAAGGAATTTGTGGCCAGAATGGACAGGCTCTACCAGTCCTATGCTGCAAAAGCAAAACACGAACTCCGCAAGATACCGACTGACAACGATGCAAAAAGACACCTTGAGCACCTGACAGACTTGGCGTCAGTCCAGTTCTAGAACCCGCGTTCTCAGACCCGCGGAAAAAGGCTTTCTCAGGGCCCAAGTGATATGTTAGAGATTGCAGGGCCCAATGCGGGCACCGCCCTTGACGCAAAGTCGAGCAGAGGTGCGTGCCAAATTCCAAAGCCCACCATGAACACCATCGCAAATACGAGCACTGCGACGATCGCACGCGGCTCCTTTACTTTGCTCATGTCAGGCGCATCTTCCATGTACATCTTTCTAATGATCCATGCATAATAGCCAAGGGAAAGCGCGCTGTTGAGCACACCCGCTATTGCCAGCCACGGGCCCCATGGCACCTCGGGTCCGCTGTTGATGCCTGCACCAAATATCACCAGCTTGCTCCAAAAGCCGTTTAGGGGAGGAACGCCAGCAAGGGCAAGGAGCGAAATCGTCATTGCAATGGCAGTTATTGGCATCCTCTTGCCAATGCCCCGGTACTTTTCAAGGCTGTAGCCGGCGAGGGCAGTTGCAACCGAGGCAGCCGCGATAAAGGCCGCAGATTTCATTACAGCATGGTTGAGTATGTGGAAGAGCGAGCCGGACAATGCCTGGTCTGAGAAGGGAGCCAGCGAAATGCCCATCATGATATAGCCTGCCTGCGCGATGCTAGAATAGGCCAGAATCCTAGGCACGCTTCTCTGCATCAATGCCCCCAGGTTGCCAAGCGTCATGGTAAATACCGCGACAATGGCAAGGGCAAAAGTCCAGTCCACGTTGAGCGCAAACATGCCAATGACAATTACGCGAAGGGCCGCCGCAAAGCCTGCCTTTTTGGTGCCGGCGGCAAGCAGCGCTCCAATTGTAGTCGGCGAGCCTTCGTACGCATCAGGCAGCCACATGTGGAAGGGCACAAGGCCCATCTTGAAACCAAAGCCTGCGATAAAGAGGCCGACTGCAAGCAGCCCCACGGGCACAAGGCTCTGATCGAGGCCGGCCATTGCCTTTATAGAGTCGCCGATGTTGGTGGTGCCCGTAATGCCGTAGACAAGGCCCATTGCAAATACAATGAGCGCAGACGACAGTGCTCCGAACATAAAGTACTTTATTGCGGCCTCGTTTGAAATCGGGTCGCGCTTTGTAAAGCCCGCGAGGGCATATGTCGGAAGCGACATGAGCTCCCATGCGACAAAGAGCATGACAAAGTCCGTGGAATAGGCGATTATCACCATGCCGATGGTCGAAAGCAGGATCAGGGAGTAGTACGCTGCAGGGTTGGATTTGCCCTTGTAGTAGTTCCATGACGAAGCAGTGACCATGACTGATACCAGCAACAGGGCCACTGCAAAGAATGAGCCAAAGAGGTCGTCAACTACGACATCCTGCGAAAATGCCACTGCCGGAAGCACTTCGCCATTGAAGACCCGGAACAGAATAATTCCTAGGGCGACTGCGAGTGCTGCAAAGGCAATCGCGCTGTAGAGTTGGTTCCTGTGTGTTCCTTTTTCGCGCCTTCCAGCGTCTATCGCTGGGATGGCAAGTCCTACCACGCCCAGTATTACCGTCACAAGTATTGGAGTAGATAATAGGTCAACCATTTTTTTGCAAGCACCTACAACAAGAGGAGCATCACAACTATCATGATGCCTACTCCAAACACAAAGAGATACGTCTGGGTGATGCCTGTCTGCCCGGCCTTGACGACGCGGGACATGTATGCCATTGAATACTGCAGCGCAGGATTGATGCCGTCCACAAGCGTGCTTTCAAAGTATCGCCAGACAAACCTGTAAATTGCGAGGGGTCCGACCACTCCGCCCCAGTAAAGGGCGGTATTAAGATACCATCTGTTATAGAGGAACTTCCATATCGCCCTGGTGACGACATTTCTGCCAATCACCGCAGGGTCGGCCTTTCGGGCGATATAAAAGACGTAGCCCAAGCCTGCGCCGATGCCAAAGGCGCCCAGGGATGCCGCGGCGGCTACAGAATTGAGGCCAAAGAATGTTTTGTCCCCTTCAGGCAGGATCTGAATCGCAGGCCCTCCGGCGGCGACTTCTTCCCCGCCTTGGCTCACTATTCCAAATGAATCCGCCAGGTACTCTGAAAAGAGGTGGTGTATCTGGGCTTCAAAAGCAAAGCCTACGACGCCAATTGCGATTGATGCAACCGCAAGTATCCCAAACGGAACCCACATGGCTTTGCCGACTTCGTGAAGATGATGACCCTGGCGTTCCATCTCTTCGATGTGCTTGCTCTCCTTTCCAAAGAACGACATTCCAATCATTCTGAAGGTATAGAACGCGGTCATGACCGCGACAATTACTGCAACTGCAAAGAGTGGCCAGGAATAAGCATATCCGGATTCAAGCACCGAGGCAAATATTGCGTCCTTGCTCCAAAAGCCTGAAGTGATCAGCGGCGCCCCAGCAAGTGAGAGGCTGGCGAGCAGCACAAAGATGTATGTCTTGCGCATGTGCTTTTTGAGCCCACCCATGTCAGTCATGAACCTGGACCCGACTGTATGGAGCAGTGCGCCGGCACCCATGAAAAGCGAGGCCTTGAACATTGCATGGCTCATAAGGTGGAAAAATCCTGCGGTATAGCCGTCGACAAAATTCAGTGACAGGCCGGCAATGCCAAGGCCCATCATCATGTAGCCTATCTGGGAGCCGGTAGAGTACGCCAGGACTTTTTTTATCTCAGGGTTGACGAGTGCCTGTGTTGCAAGAAGGAATGCAGTGATTGCGCCGACCCAGGCGACTACTTCAAAGAACTGCTGGACGTTGAACGCGCCAACGGCTGCCAGTGCAAAGAACAGAGGACCGATGCGCGCCACCAAAAACACACCTGCCTTTACCATGGTTGCTGCGTGAATAAGCGCAGAAACTGCAGTAGGGCCTGTCATGGCTTCGAGCAGCCACTCGTTGAGCGGGAACTGGGCGGATTTGCCTATTGCGCCGCCAAACAGCAGGATAGCTGCAGGTACCAAAAGGTTCTGCTGCGCCATTGTAGTGGCCCAAGTGGTATCCTCGAGGAGCTCCTTGAACCCAAATGTCCCGGCGTGCATGAAAATGAGGAACATGCCTGCAAGCATCATCGTATCGCCTGCACGGGTCATAAGAAATGCCTTCATGCCGGCATGGGTCGGGGCAGCCCACATTGCGATTCCACCAGCAAGGTGCCCCTCTGCTCCGACAAAGTCCTTCTTCCTGTCGTGATACCAGAATCCGATTAGCGCATACGACGCCAGGCCAACGCCCTCCCAGCCAAAGAAGACCATCAGCAGGTTGTCAGACACGACTATGAGCTGCATCGAGCCTATGAAAAACAGCATGAAGAACCAGTACCTCGTCAGGTCCTTGTCGCCGTGCATGTAGCCAGTCGAGTATACCATGATAAGGAACGATATCCAGGCCACAAGGTTGGCCATGACAATGGCCAACGGATCTGCCAATACTCCGGCATTGAGCCCTAGTGCGGATATCCAGGGTATCTGGCTGTGCACTTCCTCTGCCGCCAGTGCGGTCGGGATGAGCGTCGCGGCAGAAACTGCGCTTGCAAGCGCAAACCCAACTGCAGTGTAATCCCTAATCTTGTGTCCGGCCTTTGCGACGCCGGCAATCACTGCGGCGCCTACGAATGGGAGTATCCATATAAGCCAACCATTAATTGCCAACCCTTCAAAACCAACCGCCACCAACCTAGATCACCCTAATGTTCTCCTTCTCCCACAGAGATGTTGTTGTTATTGCTGCTACTGATCCCAGCTGTCACTGAGGATCCGCCGCCGGCAATGCCATCCGCGGCAGTAGCAGCAGAAGCCTGTGCGTGGACTGGAACCGGCAATATCGAATCGTGTCCCGCAAACATGCCCCCGATGTAATCGTGTATTGGCGCGAGGAACAGATCCGGATAAACTCCGATAATCAGCGTAAGTGCCGCAAAGACGGCCATGGTAGCGGTGATGTAACGGCTGGAATCCTTGACGTGGGCAAGCTCCTCGGGGATCTTGCCAAAGAAAATCCGCTTGAACATCCAGAGGATGTATGCTGACGACAGCACGGTCGCAAGGATACCAAAGGCAAACATTGCGGTGCGGAACGGATCCATTTGGGCCGTTGCAGTCTGCAGGACCCCATTGAACATTATCCATTCGGCCATAAAGCCGCTTGTCGGCGGAATGCCGATTATCGTGAGCGCGCCTATCATGGCAATGACTGCAGTATAGGGCATCTTGCCGGCAAGGCCTCCCAGTTTTGACATGCTCCTTGTGCCGGTCTGAAGTATGATTGAACCTGCCATCATGAAGAGAATGGCCTTGCCAAGGCCGTGCGTAATGTAGAGCATCGTAGCGCCAGTTACTCCAAGTACGCTTTCCGAACCAAGGCCAAAGAGGATGTAGCCCATCTGGCTGATGCTGGAATATGCAAGCACTTTCTTGATGTCGTCCTGCATCAGGGCCATGGCGCCACCGTAAATCATCGTAGCCAGGCCCCACATGTTGATATAGAGGCTGTACTGCTCGTAGCTCCCGGTGAGAAGCTCCATCCACAGCCGGAGCAGACCGTAAGCCCCAATTCCGATCATTGCCGGCGACAGCAGGGCAGAGATCGGAGTCGGAGCTTCAGCGTGCGCATACGGCAGCCATATGTGGAGCAGAAACGCCGCGAGTTTTACCCCGAGTCCGGCAACAAGTGCGAATACTATAAGCGGCAGCCATTCCTGTGGAATCTGCCCGGCGTTGGCCTTTATGGTATCAAAGTCAAATCCCCCGGCGAAGAACCCCATGGCCAAAAGGCCCAGCAAAAGTACGACTGCGCCGACGTGAGTCCAGAAGAAGAACATCAGCGCAATGCGCCGACGTGCGCCATAGCCGTAGAATGCCACCAGGAAGAACGAGGGGACAAGCATGAGCTCAAAGAATACATAGAATTCGATCAGGTTTGTCGCAAGGACTGTACCCAGCATACCCATCGAAAAAGCCAGATAAAGCGCAAAGTAAAGCGCCATCTGGTTGTTGACGTATTTTTGGCTGTCAACGACGGCTGTTGTTGCCGTTGTCTGGGATCCGGGGCCACTGCTGCTACTGCCGCTGCTGCCAACCGATGAATGACCAGACGACGATCCATGAGTGCCATGTCCCGGCAGGTCCTCTGAGACCTTGTGAACCATGTACGGTTTTGAATAAAGCGCAAGGACGGTGCAGAGGATGTAAATTGTAAGCGCGAAGGGCAGGCTCAGCCCGTCAAGGCGCAGACCAAAGTCTCCAAACTGGCCCCAGGTATAGCTTTCAGTGTAGACCTGCTGCCCGTCTCCAAATATCGCAAGTGCAGGTATAGCCAGGAGGCCGGTGGAAACGGCCAGGGCGCCGAATGAAAACCATGTTGCGACGTTAACCCCGGCTTTCCTGCCAATGACGTATGCCACAGGAGCAAGCAGCAATGGGATAAAAGTCGCAGCTAGCAAAAAGTATGATTCCGCCAAGATAGCTAACCCCGCATGCTCCTAAATTCTGCTACATCGATTTCCTTGTACAGCCTATACGCGACAATGACGAGTCCCAGGCCAACCGCGACTTCCGCCGCCGCTATGGCGATTGAAAAGAGTGCAAATATCTGCCCCTGTGCGTTTGGCAGGTTTCTCGAAAACGCAACAAGGCTGAGGTTGGCAGCATTTGCGATTATCTCAATAGAGATAAGCATCCTGATTGCATTTCGCTTTACAACGAGGCCGTAGATCCCAACGGCTACAAGGACGACAGATACAATAATGAAATCAATTAGCTCTGCCATTTTGCTGTCCCTCTTCTCCATCCATTGTCGTTACCACTTCTTCTCTGCGTGCAAGTGCAAGTGCCGCGATTACAGCGCCTGCCAGTGTCAGACCAAGTATTATCAGAGTCGGCGCATAGTATGTCAGCATCTGCTCGCCTATTTCCCTAAAGTCGATTGCTTCAGAGTCGTTGAAGTTGCCAAACTGGCCGTTCAATCCAGACGCAAGCAAGAGCGCGCCCAAGCTGGCCATAATGATGAGCATCAGCGCAATGCCGGCCCCCTTTCGCTTCCGGTCCTCTTTGACAGTGAACAGCGCCTGCGTCCTTACGAGCATGACGGCGAATATGATAAGCACGGCGACTGCGCCCACATAGACTGCAATCTGGAACATTGCAACAAACGGCGCGTCCAGGAGCAAGAAGAATCCTGCCACCCCGAGCATAGAGACCGCAAGTGCTATGGCGCCGTAGATTAGCTCGCGCGTTTCAAGGGCAACTATGGAAGAGCCTACTGTGAGAACAGCTACTCCAATGAAAACAGGATCAGCCATGAGTTGCCCCCCTTTCGTCAATCACGATTTCAACATCACCCTGGTACTTTGGCTTTACAGCCAGCTGCCCCGGAGTGTATATCAGGTGCTCTTTTGTGAACGAAGATAACTCGTAATCGTTTGTCATAAACAGAGCATAAAACGGGCATGTATCAACGCAGAGGCCGCAAAAGACGCATTTTCCAAAATCAATCTGGGGCATTATCCCCTTTTTGTTCTGCTTCCACTGCTCGTCCACCTTGACCATGCCTATAGCTTCGGCAATGCCTTCGCAGGCTATTGCACACAGCTGGCAGCCCGTGCATTTGTCATGGAATAGGATGTGGCGCCCACGGTAGCCAGCAATTCCAACGCCGCGCTTTGGATCAAACTGGTAGCCATCGCCTACGAACTTTAGCTTTTCTTCAGGGTAGCGGAACGTGAAGCGCTTTATGAGAAGGTGTTTTGAGCCAGATTCGATGGCCTTGATAAAACCAGTTGCCGTGGATGTCATCGCACTAGCAGACCTCCCGGACCAAGTATTCCGCCATATATTAGTGCAAGGGCTACGAACACGTTGATGAATGAGAGCACGATGAGTTTGTACCAGCCTGTGTGAAGCAGGATGTCGATCCTGATTCTGGGGCTGATTCCCCTAGGTAGCAGGAAGAGCATTATCATGCCAAAGGTCTTTAGAGTAAACCAGAATGTCCCATTGGCTGCGTCCTGATCGTATAGAGGAGACACATCGATCAGCGGTGAGTGGAACTCTGGCGGAAATATCATGGGTCCGGCCCAGCCGCCAAGGAATAGCACCACAAACAGAGCCGCCAGTGCATAGGTCTTGATGTACGAGCCCAACTGCAGTAGGCCATAAATCATGCCGGATGTTTCAGTGAGCCATCCGGCGACAATCTCACTTTCTGCCTCCGGAAGGTCGAATGGGATCCTCTCCAATTCTGCCAGCGATGAAATGTAGAACACAAAGGCGCTGATTGGAACGAAAAAGATGAACCAGTATGACTGGAGTTGCGCTTCGACGACGCCTGTAAGGTTCAGGGTGCCGGAAAGAATGACGACTGATAATGCCGAAAGTATGAACGGGATTTCAAATGCAATCATCTGGTGGAGTGCACGTATGCCTCCAATGAACGGATACTTGCTGTTGCTCGCCCATGAAAAGAGAAGCGCAATGAGCGGGAAGAACCCAAGTATTGCAAAGACTGCCAAGAGGCCCACGTCAAGGTCAGCGACGACCCAGCCGGGAGCGACAGGAATTAGGGTCACCACAGCGGCAGAAACCGAGACGAATGCAATCGGAGCAGCCCAAAAGATCGGCTTGTCTGCGCCGGAAGGCACAATGATCTCCTTGGCAATGAGTTTTAGCCCGTCTGCAATCAGCTGGAAGATTCCCTCGATCTTGCCGGCATACAGCGGACCGACGCGCAGCTGCATTTTTGCAAGGAACTTGCGTTCTATGAATATTGTCAGGCCGCCGATAAGGGCAGAGTAGGTGAAGCCGGGGAACATGGCGACCCTAAAGAGATCAGTAGTCATCAGGTGCTGTATGATCGGAATTGTGCGCGACGGATCCACTACCATCGTCAGGAAGAGGTAGGGAGTGAGGACCTGATCGCCTACAGGTGGAAGGGGCACATAAAAGAGTACGATAAAGATCAGAGGCAGTCCAACGAGGGTGACAATGATAAGCACCCAGAATACGAGCCACAGGATGCTGCCGACGAATTCTCCAAAGCGGAAGTTCTGCGGGTAAGTTGCCATCTTTCTACCTGTCAGCCTCCACGGGCCAGTAGTTCAGCGACCAGTAAACTGCAGGCATGTCCGCGAGCATCCGTCCAACCAGCAGGTGTGGCAGGGCGAGTATATTGCGGAACGAACCCACAGAGATCTTTACTCTGTATGGCTTGGGAGTCCCGTCGCTGATGATGTGAAATCCCAGTGCCCCCCTTCCAGATTCGACGCGCCGGTATGCCTCGCCTGCAGGACCCTTTGGATTGGGCTGGAGCTTTGCGCGCACTTCACCTGACTGCGGCATCTTGTCGAGCAGCTGCTCGATAATGTGGCATGATTCCCTCATATCCAGAAATGGAACGTACGAGCGCGCAAAAGAATCGCCAGTCTTCATGTACTGGACCTTGAAATCGAGTTCATTGTAGATATCATAAGGCTCTGCCTTGCGGATGTCGTATGGAATGCCAGAGGCCCGCAAAACACTCCCTGTCACTCCGAGCTTTACAGCGTCTTCCTTTGTCAGTACTCCCACCTGCTCGGTCCTCTGCCGAAACAGGGGGTTGTTGTAAAATATATCCTCGTACTCCTTCAGCCGCTTTTCAAAGTAATGGACCTGGCGGAGGCACCTATCCCTAAAGCCCTCAGGCATGTCATTTCTGACGCCGCCGGGTATGTTGTAAGCATGCGTCACCCTGGCTCCGGTGAGTGCTTCAAGCAAGTCGATAAAAAGTTCCCTGTCACCTGTCGGCCACATAAACATCGTAGAGTGACCAAGAAAGATTCCATAAATTGCAAGCCAGTACAGAGTATAGACCTGCCTGTTGAGCTCGGAGGCAATTGCCCGGATAAATTGGCCCCTTCGGGGAACCTCGATTCCGACCAGCTCTTCCACCGCCAAGCTGTAGGAGTAAGTAATGTTTGTAGAATCATGAATCACCGGCCTCTCCAGGTGCGGGATGTTTTGGATAAAGTTGCGGTACTCACACATCTTTTCCTCTCCACGGTGCACATAGCCCGGATCGGGGTCGCAATAAACGATATAGTCGCCGTCGACTTTGATGATAAAGCGAAAGTGACCGGAGCCAGGGTGTTGAGGGCCTACGCTGAGTGTCATCAGCCTATCTTCTTCTGACTCCCTTACGATCTGGAGTCCGAGCTTTTTTGTCTCCTCAAATTTGTCTTCCAGGCTTGCCATTTTTTGCTATCTACCTACCCTTTATCCTAAAGTCCTTCCTCAGTGGTGGGATGTCTGCCCAGTCCTCTGGCAGAAGGAACCTGTCATTTCGTGGGTGACCTTCAAAATAGATCCCAAGCATTTCAAAGGTTTCGCGTTCGTGGTACTCCACACTTTTGAACACGTTAATTAATGTTGGGAGCCGGGGATCATCCCTAGCAGTTCTTGTACTAAGTGAAAGAACGTGTGATGCCAGATCTTCGCGTCCATAAGATCCCAGGTGGTAAGTCATTTCGATCTGATTTTCCTTCGGGTAATCTGTCCCTCCTGCAGATTCTGCATGGTCGAATCCAAGCGTATCTCGGATAAAAGTGGCAACTTCAGATATCTCCCTTGGCTCTACCACTACCTTCATCCTCAGCGGCTTGATGAAAGCAACTTTTACAGAATCACCGAACCTCTTTGTAATTTGGTCTACTAGGCCTTTTTCAAAAGCAGGGGGCTCTGGTTCCTTCTTTTGTTGAGGAGGAGGCGCAGAAGTTGCTGGTGGCTTTGCAGGAACAGGCGGCTTTGGTGCTGCTGATGCAGGAGCTGCAGCTGCGGCGGCGCCGGGGGCAGAAGATGGTTTTGGTGCCGGAGGAGTAGAAGCAGCGGGCTTTTTTGGCTGTCCCTTCTTTTCTTCGCTCATTCTACCTTATCTTTGACCTTTTGATCTTTTCCTGCAATAGCATGGTGCCTTGAATAAGAGTCTCAGGTCTTGGAGGACATCCTGGCACGTACACGTCGACAGGCACAATGCCGTCAACGCCAGGAAGGACATTGTATGAGTCGATGTACAGCCCGCCGGTAATCGCACAGGCGCCCATTGCTATCACGTACTTTGGCTCGGGCATCTGGTCGTATACCATTCGGAGTCGCGGCGCCATCTTGCGTGTCACTGTCCCTTGGACCACGATGAGGTCGCACTGTCGGAGCGAGCCAAATGCTTCAATGATCCCAAACCTTTCGACATCGTATCTGGGTCCTGAAGCGGCTCCAAATTCGACACTGCAACATGCGGTCTCGAGGTGCACTGGCCACAAAGACCAGATTCGTCCCCAGTTTATGGCATAGCCGAGAGGCTGGTCAAGCGCCTTTACAAGCACATCGCTGAGCTTGCTTACGAGCACGTTAAAGTTGGTCGGGCTGACTAGCTCTCTTTTCATCGACTACTCGGGTCCTCCTTGTCGATTTGTTCGCAGCTTAGATATTTAATACTTGTTGGTAGTAGCAAGATCCTCACCAAATGCCCTTCCTCCCTGAAAGATAGAGGGCGTATCCCATGGCGGCGAACAATATTGCCAGAAAGCCGATTATAGGCAAGGTTGCCGCGCGCGGGATGGAAAACAGGGCTGTGCCCCACGCATAGAGAAAGATTGTCATCACGTCAAAGACCACAAACATCAGTATGTATGAATAATATTGCATCATAAAGTGAGATCTCCCTTCTCCTGTCGGCATCTGTCCACACTCCATGGGCAGGAACTTGACAGGGTTATACCTCCGGCGCGGCGATATCAACCTCGAAAGGACAAGCGCTGGTACAGACGCCAAGAGACCAAAGCCGAGCATATAGAGAATAGGCGTAAAGTCCGCGGCGGTCTCTCCAGCCATGGCGAGTTTTGCTGCTTAAAGATTGATATAAAAATGTAACGAGCTGGGTGCAATCGTCGCCGCCTATTTCTTGACTATCATGTTAAACAACTGCCGAGCCGCCAGTTTTGGATGATGGAGCGCCAGCCTCATCATCTTGCCGGCGGTAAAATCGGCCTTGATAAAGTCAATGAATTCGTCGACTGTCATATCCCGCAGGATCTCAATTTCCCGGTCCCATTGCTCGTCAGAGAGGCCAATCCACCGCGACTGGACTTTCAGCGCGGAATTTATCTTGGATTCGACCTTTTCTCTCCACACTTTGTCATATTCTGCCAGCGACTTGACAGTCGATCCCTGGGCGACCGACTCTGCACCTACCCTGCCAGCCAGCCGGCCAAATTCGATGGCATATCGTATGCCTTCAAGGACCAGCGGGTTGGACTGGCCAGCAGAGTCGCCGACCATGAGCAGCCCGTCTGATATCGTGGTTTTGCGCACGCCTTCGTTCGGAATAAAGCCGTAGTGAAGCTCTATTGGCTGTATGTTCCCAAGTGAGTCCAGGGGCTTGAGCCTCCTATCCATCAGGGCGTGCAGCCTGTCAAGTGGATCTGCGCCTGACTCCGGCCTTCCGATCCCGACTCCAATTCTAACCCTGTTGGCCGAGAGCGGGAAAACCCACGCATACCCGGCTTCAGAATATTGCTGGCCGACCATCAGCGTCCAGGTAGAGCTGTCCGCGTTATCGCAGTAGCATTCGTATTCTGCGCCGACGCCGTATCGCCTCCACTCCGAAACTGCCCCCGCCCTCCTAGCTACTGACGAGCTAAAGCCGGACGCGTCGATTACCAGGCTGCAGTTGACTACAAGGTCGCCTCTGGGGGTGCTGGCCTTTATGCCGTTCACTTTTCCGCTGCTGCTGTCCTTCAGGACATTGGAAACGGTGCTCCTCACCATTATTTTGGCGCCGGACTGTGCTGCGAGCATCGCCAGATACTGGTAAGTTGCCCGGACATCCAGTACGCAACATCTTGCGGCTTCGCCGGAAATCATGACCTCGTTTTCAGGCGATACAAAGCGGTAGCTCTGGATAGGATTGTAATACCGGCTCGGTATACCGAGAGCCTCCATCGAATCTATCCAGGTAACGCCGCTGGTCCGGACACTGTGGGCTATTGCCTCGTCCTTCTCAAGCAGAATTACCTTGGCGCCGGACTGCGCTGCCGATAAAGCCGCCGATAGGCCCGCAGGCCCGCCGCCAACTATGGCGACATCGTACCGCTCCTCCTCTTCTCCTTGCAATCCTGCCCATCATCCCCCCGTGAACGAAATGCCGCCAAATCGCAGGTATGGCAGGATAGAGGAGAGGATTACCTTGCGTTCTTTGGATACCCCATCTAGGTTTTTCAGAGCTTTGAACATGTTTCCTGCAACCATGACCTCTTTTACAGCGTGGACAACGTTGCCGCGCTCTACTAGCTTGCCTCCTTTCACGACGCCCGAAAAGTCGCCATTTACTGGGTTGACGTTTCCGGAGAACCTGCTTACGATTATCCCCCGCTTCATTTCAGAGATCAGCTTGTCGACCCGCGCAGAACCGGCGCGTATTATGAAATTGGTGGACGACACTGAAGGAGGCGAACTGGGCGACCCTCCTGCGTTACCCGTAGACCGGACTCCGTCTTTTTTTGCAGTATAGGTGTTGTAGAGCAATTTCTTGAGAACTCCTCTTTCAATTACAATATTACGACGGTGTGGAACTCCTTCCCTGTCAAAGCTGGCCGCTCCCAGACCCTCGGTATTTGTGGCATCGTCTTCAATTGTAAGGATATCAGATGCTACGGGACTTCCGATTTTTCCTGCAAAAGAGCTGGATTTTTTCTGCACCGCATCAGAATTTACAGAGTGTGAAATTACCTCTTCTACCAGCTCGTTTACCGCAGAAGGCGCAAGCAAGAGCTCGCCCCGGAAGCTTTCGATCTTCTGCGGCCTGAGCGAGTCCAGCACAGTCTCTGCAAAATCCAGAGCGGTCCTTTGCACGTCTATCTTTTTCACATGGTGAGTCCCACCGCTCTGAAAGTCAAAGCTGGACACCTCGCCTCCATCGTCTATCGCCATCCCCATAATGCTCCATGAAAAGCTGGACAGCCTCTCTGACAGGTCGAGGCCGCCTGAATTTGCCAGGTAATGAATAAGCCTTGCAGATGAAAAACTGCCGCTGTCCACGGTTATCCTCGGATCGCGGGACTTTGCCGCATTTAGCATATCCAATGCGTGCTCTGCTGCCTGCTCAGGGCCAAAATTCTCTGATGCCCTGTCATATATCCCTCGCAGAAAAGTCATCTTTGATTTCCGGGGGACAGAGTTGAACTTGTCGGCGGGACTGGCCCGTGCTATTTTTATGGCCATCAATGCAGCGTCGCGGACTGAATCCTTGTTCAGCCTGTTTATCGAATAGAACCCCATGGAGCCGTTCACAATTACCCGAAGCCCGATTGAGCCCATCTCCTGCGACTTTACCTGCTTTACGTCGTTATTTTCCAAAAAGACTTCAGACTCGTTTACAGTGCCCGCAAAGGCCTCGGCATCGTCTGCCCCCTGTGCCTCCGCTTCCTTTACTGCAAACCTGACGAGATCACGCAGAAGCAGCATATGTTACTGCAGTCCTCCCACGACAGCGGTGCACCTCACATGCGGCCCACCCCCGTCCACCTTTGCAGGCTGGTATTTGCCACAGTAGCCTGTGCCTATGTCAAAATGAAAACTGTCGCCCACCATGTCTATTGAACGGAGCACTTCAAAGGCATTGCCGGAAATGCTGTCGCCCTTCAAGAGCTCCCCAAGCTCTCCGTTTTCGATAATATATGCCTCTTCGGCCCCGAACATGAATTCTCCGTTGGCGTCAGCCTGGCCGTTGCGGGCCCCCTTGACAAGATAGCCGTGGCGCGTCTCCTTTATCATGTCGTCGAGCTTGTCCGAGCGTGGTTCGACAAAGGTGTTGCGCATCCGGATAAGTGGCTCGTCGTTGTACTGGAACGCCCGGGCATTGCCGGTGGAAGTTGTCCCGAAAATCGCCGCGGATTCCCGGTTGTGCAGGTACGATGTCAGTATGCCGTCTTTAATGATTGAGGTGCGGTTGGCGAATACGCCTTCGTCGTCAACAATTATCGTCCCTGCCGCGGACCCCGAAGTATCAGGGGCTCCGCTATCGACAAGAGTGACCAGATCGCTTGCCACCCTTTCGCCCAGCTTGTTTTTGACAACTGAGCCGGAAAGGACAAAGTCCGCCTCGACGGTGTGTCCTATGGCTTCGTGCGAGAGCAGGCCGACCATCCCCGGGTCGAGTATGACTGTTGCCTTTTCCCCTTTTGCATGCTTTGCCTCAAGCAGCTTTTCCGCCCTGCTCGATGCCTTGGCGGCATAGTCGAGATGGCTCCTTGTTCCAAAAAGGTCGTCCCATCCCCCGGTTATGCCGATGCCTTCGTGCGCAGTCGCGCTGTGAGGTCCCCGCCTTGCGACTGCCACGACGCTGAATTCCGGCTTTGAATCATAGATCTCGACTTCTGCCCCGTCGCTGTTGGCTATGACTTTATGATCAAGGATTTCACGATAGGTGCAGGAGGATGTCTTGATCGCCTTGGACTGCCTGTGCGCGGCCATCTCTGCCTCCCGCACGACCTTCACCTTTTCCTCTATAGAAACGTCCGAGAGCTTGCCCGCCGCCCGCAGCACATAAGTGCCCTTTGCCATTTTGGACTCTGCCAGCCCCTTTACCTTTGTCTTTTTTGAGTCCCCAAGAACACGCGCCGCAGCTATAGCCTGCTCGAGTGATCGCCGGAGCGAATCCGCAGTCATTTCGCTGGTGCTGCTAAAACCCCAGCAGCCATTCACAAGCACCCTCAGTCCGCAGCCGGCATTTTCAACTACGCGGAGCCTCTGCATCTCGCCGTTTACAAAGTTGACCTCAGTCATGAAGCGTGACTGGTAGCGGGCTTCCACATAGCTTGCACCGTTTGAATAAGATATCAGCGATAAGAGACTGTCAATCATCTTGACAATCCGCTCCCGAAAAGCAAACGCAACAGGGATTATGGCGCTTAGCGGTAACTTATGCTTTTGTCAGTCAAACCAGGTCGTCTTGCCGGGTCTTTTTATTTGCAGATGAGAAAATCTCGCCGCCTTGGCTGCCCCGTGCCAATGCCACCTGTAAGCTGGTATGCACACATAGTCACCTTCTGACATTTGGTGTATTTCATCTAGCCTGACCACTGCCAGGTTATCCTTTTCCAGCTTGGCGTTGGTCTGGAGCACCACGACTCCTGAACCCTCGGTGGCGATCAGGACTTGGTCTGTTTCGTGATAATGAAGCTTCGTGCGGGCACCATCGTGAAACGTTACAAGGAAGGTCTCAAAGTCCTTTGTAAGGGCGTCTGTAACCATCTTCCTTATCTCCACACTTCCTTCAAAGTACATGCTCATTGATTGGTCGGGAGTAAGCTCCTTGATCTGGAATTTTTCCATGCTCACCATTACCGACAAGGGTCGGCATAAATATGTCTACCACACATGTAGAATCGCAACCAGCGGGTGACGGTGCGCTTTTGGGCAAGCGCATCCTAGCAGTGCAGAAGGACCCGGACAGTTCCGTCGTTTTCCATTACGTCGTAAAGTATCAGGTCGCCGGACTTTCTCCACTCTGCGCTCTGTTCGACCCACGAGGCTTCTTGCTTCCAGGATTTCATGTACTCCAGCTTGCCGGTAAAGACGTTGTATTCATAGCCATGCATGTAGCATACGACATTGTCGCCTTTCAGATCTCCTTTGGACAGCGATGCGCCCCGGTGTGGGCATGAATTATTGCACGCAAAAAGGCGGCCGTGAAGCCTGCCGATCAGGACTTCGACTGTTTTGTCGTCGTTCTTGACGCCAAAAGACTTCATTGAACCTTCAGCGATATCTTCACTTTTGCATACGGCGACGTAATGCTGGCCGTTGTTGTCGGACAAAACCAAGAGTCTATGAGGAC
>DATEIL010000159.1:0-4764 GCA_035279085.1 Nitrososphaera sp. | reverse complement strand
ATCAAGGGCGTCTTGGAATACTTTGAAGAAAAGGCCGACGAAATCAGGTCGGGTTCGAATAGGTACTGGGCAATGCTGGAAGTTGTCCGCAAGCTCAAGCAGTTCGTCGACAAGGACAAGCAGCCGCACGGTCTGGACTTGGCCAAGATGTTCTCCAGCATATTGCTCAAGCGCAACTTTGACTCGGTAGGCTCTTGGCACGTAAGGTCTCTCTTCCTTGGCATGATGCACTTCCAAGACAAGTACAACGAAGACCTTGAAAGGCTCCAGCGGTGCGACATCCACTACCTTACTCCTGACCTCAGAATCATCCCCTTCTGTGCCTTCAACGTAATCCCTGAATGGTACAGGGACAGGATACAAAAGAAATACAGCATTCCTGTCGAAGAGTGGGAGAAGGCTCACGGCCAGACCCTCGAAGCGGGCCTCTACAGAGGGCTCATGAGAAGAGGCAAGCCAGAAGCCGAGATGGGCTGCGCCTTATCTGAAATGCACAGAGCAGCGGCTCAGGCCGCTGACGATCACAAAGGCGTAGAACTACGCAACAACATGGCAGGCGCCTAGGCGTCCTTTTTCGCCTTCCTCTCCTTTCCTCTCTTTACTCTTTTATTATTATTATTATTGTCGTTTCCGATACCATTTGTAGATGTAATAGCCTGCGCCGATTATTATGATAATTATGACAAGTGGCCACAGGAAATAGATGACAAGCGCAGCAACAATAATGAGGGCTGCAATAATCAGGATATCCAAAATTCCTAATGGTCTTGCCAACAGATCTCAATGGCTTACAGCGCTAGTAAAGGTTTCTACTGCTACTCGAATTTTGATGCCGATGCTAGTTATTTGGCGAGTCAACAATGAATGCCAGAATTATTGTTTTCATCCGTGGATTTCAATTGTGCATTGAGATCCGCGACGCATCCTGCCGCTACTTGCGAAATAATCGAGCCGTCCCAACATTTTGCAAGTTCCGACTGTCAGCAACTCCTCGACTAGGTTGAACTGGGCAAGTTTTACAATGTGTCCGTCCACCGCCTTCCAGTCGATAGCAAGTTCGTGCGCCAGTTGGAGTTTGTTCCTGGGCTCCACAAGAGATCTAAGCATCTTTGTCCTAGTCGGCCCTCCCTTCATCCTTACCAAGAGTTCGAATATTCCACAGCATAATCCATTCTCGACCCATCTTGACTTTATCGAGCCCCTCCAGATGCCGCCTCTGCTGGCACCCGCGACCAGTGTAATTTCAGCGCCGCCGAGCTTTCTGGCCTGAAGGTACACCATCTGATTGGCCTGTACCTTGCTTTCCTGCATTGCCTTGAAGCGCGGCTGGGTCTCTGCCGCGCCGGAGCGGTAGTCAACGAATACTGCATGTGTCAATGTAATGGCAGTGAAGAGAAAGACTGCTATGTGCAGGGATCTAACGCTCATCTAGAGGGCACGGACCTCCCGTACATATGTAACAATGACAACAGCAACAACAGTCAAGTATACAGCAATCAACGATAAAAGCTTTGGTCAGTTAAACCACATACCTTCCATAGCCAACTATGCCGTTCTTGCGGGGATCCCATGTCGGGGGAAGGATCCACAGGTCGCCTTTGGCATCTGCTTCAAGGTCCAGCCTTGGAAGAGCGTTTGACGGGGGTCCCTGGAGTGATGCGGGACCCTTGTATGCGACGCCTGTCAGCGGGTCATACATGCTACCATGGCATGGGCAAGCTCCTGCGCCCCCTATTATCTTGGTCGGATCCTTCTTGTCTGGACCCCGTGGGAAATACTTCCAGAGGCACCACAGGTGCAGGCACACCATGCTAAATAGCCTGAATGAAGAAACACCGTCCACGCCGCCGTCAAGTTCTGCAGGGAGCCGAATCAGCTGCCAAGTCCGGAACGACTCTTTGTTCAGGACAGGATCTTTTGACTTTGGGTAGATCACGACCTCTGAGGTGTTTGGAGGAAAGGTGTGTATGTTGGCCGGTTCGCCGCCCTTGATCTCTACTTTTGTCTTTTCAGGTTCACTGGTCCTATTGTCAGGGAGGAACTTGCCCCAGTCCACAAACGGAGTGAATGTCATAACAGTACCAGCGGCGGCCATCAGCTTGAGAAAGTCTCGCCGGGATACGGTCCCTATTGACGGCTGATAAGACCCGGATGACATGACACGTTATTGCTTCGGCAGCGTCCGATATAGCACTTGATCCAAACGTTTGGATAAAACGTTAAATATTGACGCTAAAATGCGGTCAAACTTAAAATTGCATTCTTTGCCACCACACCATTCAAGGGGTATTACATTTGAATTTGGAGCAGTGGTGCAATATTGACGAACGGATTTACGTCGCCGACTCTGACGAGCGATACAGGCAGTATGCCGGTCTTGGGCACAGCGAAAATACCATCGAGCGACTCGCTGAGATGAAAAACATGAATGCCCGACTATTTCTCGACTCATTTTCAAAGCCCCGGGAACTAGTGCTCTCCGCCCTGGAAAATATTGCCGACTCTTCTACAAAGAGCCTGGAGCTAAAGCTTTACAACATGCGCAACCAGAAAATAGTCTCTGCAAAACACCGCTTTGGCAAGTCACCGGTGAATTGGAGCACATGGCGCCAGTTCAACAGTGCGGAAAAAGACGACTCGAAGAGAAAGCAGGTCTTTGACGACTTCATCTCAAAGACTGGGTTCATTGCTCCAATCATCAAAAAGCGATTCGACGAAATCGCCTCCGCCTATGAAAAAAATTCTGGCAAAAAGATAGATCCGCTAAAGGGATACTTGGAAAATGAAAACATATCCTATTCCAAATTGACAGAGCTTGTAAAATCTATGGGGAAGAGGGCAAAGAAGCCCTTCCGTGAGGCACTTGCCACCCTGTCGGAAAAAGTCCTTGGCAGAGAAGCCAAATACTATGACGACTTTTACTTTTTTCGTAACCGGGTGTATGCTGACTTTGGCAAGGATTTTGCGGGGATCAGCCCGCCTCAGCAGGTCCGAAGGACATTGGAAGCGATGGGATTCAACCTATCTGGGATACAGATGGACACCGAGGACCGCAAGCAAAAGTATCCTTCGCCTATCTGCTTTTTTGTCCAGGTTCCAAGTGATATCAGGGTTCTGTACAAGAGCGAAAGCCCGTATTTCGACCTGCAGGGATGCTACCATGAAATGGGCCACGCGGCACACGCTGCATCCATTGACCCCGGGCTTGAGTACTGGAACAGGTACGGGTTTTCCATGGGGATCGCCGAAATATTTTCGATTTTCCTGGAGCGGCTGACAAAGAACAGCCGGTACCTGTCCTCGATTGGGATAAAAGACGCCACACTGCTGGAAGAGCTGAAACTTCGCAATAACTTTATGGAACTGTTTTTCGTGACGTTTTACGCGGCCAATTCGCTGATGAAGGCCGAATTTTGGCGAAGGGGGCTCGGCATGGCGGAGGCCAGTGAGCTTTATTCAAATCTGATAAGGGAGTACACGGGGTTCTACCTTCCGGGAAAGTACTGGATGCTCCACCATATCCTCCCTGACGCAATCATGTACGTGCCAAGCTACATGCTGGCAGCTATCAGAGCTGCTGAACTTGAGCGCCATCTCGTAGAGAATTATGGCGAAGATTGGTGGGAAGAACCCGCCTGTGGAAGGCACATACGAGAAATAATGAAACCGGGCGCAAAAATCGATTTGGCCGAATTTTCAAGATTGGACAGCAGCGTGTTCATGAATGAAATTGCTTCCCAGCCGTAAAGGCACAAAAAATGATGCCGGAGGCCCAAGATGGGGGAGCGGATGACGAATAGTTGATGATCTGCGTAGGTTTTCTCGCTGTTACTGCTAGTAGACTACGCCGACCTGCGCCTTTTGCTCTTTGGAAAGTTCCCTGTAGCCGTTCTCGTCTATAATGACGACGTTGATATTGTCTCCGGTCCCGGCATTCCTTCTGATCGCAGCGGCGATGGCCTGCATCGCAACCTTGTAGGCCTCGTTCACGCTCATACCGTCCTTGTATTCAGACTCCAGGTATCCGTAGGCCACAGGTGATCCACTTCCAGTAGAAATGAATTTCTCTGAAGTCATGGAGCCAAAGAGGTCAATGTTGTTGATCTGGCTTCCCTCCTCTCTTGTATATCCCGCCATGATTATCTGGACGTAATACGGAAAATACCGCTGGTTGAACAGAATGTTGGAACACAACCTCGAAGCAGATTTTACCGGCATTAGCTCCTTGTTCTGGAATCGGTAAATGTTGGCATTGTATCTCATGGTATCGACCAAGTTCTGGGCGTCGGCAACTCCTCCCGCAATTGTCATCGCGAGGTGCCTGTCAACGCGCTGTATTTTC
This sequence comes from Nitrososphaera sp., assembly GCA_035279085.1. Taxonomy (GTDB): domain Archaea; phylum Thermoproteota; class Nitrososphaeria; order Nitrososphaerales; family Nitrososphaeraceae; genus Nitrososphaera. The sequence goes on along the minus strand of DATEIL010000159.1, from coordinate 422 downwards.
ATTACATGCCTGTCTGCAATGAACAGGCCGGCGCTGGCACGAGTATCCGCCGCAAGTACAACTCCGTCCTTGCAGGTCAGGGCGCATGTAGTGGTTCCCTTCTTTATCTGGTCAGCAATGTAATCCGGGTATCTGTTGTCCTGAGGATGCATATACCAAGGTTCAGACTGGCATTACCTGATTTAAAACTTCTGATTTTCTAGAGTAATTGGCTCATCAACTGGGTGTGCGTATCTTGCACACTCTGGCTGATCAAAGAGAGCCGTCAGTTGATGATGACTGCCAAGGATGAGGAGGAGACCAGCGAAGCAGAGTCCAGGTGGTCTGGTGTGGGCAGGCTGCAGATCGAGAATGGCATCGCACAAGGTTTGATGTACGCACAAAACCCAAGGAGCGAATTGTATCAAATGGCAATAAGGCAT
>DATEIL010000158.1:0-9006 GCA_035279085.1 Nitrososphaera sp. | reverse complement strand
ATAGTGGGCCCAATAGCCGGCGCACCGATAGCCGCCTACTTTGGTCTCAACGCGCCTTACTTTGCCTTTGCCGCCATGATGGCCGCGTCCCTGACTCTAGTATACTGCCTGAGTTACCGTGGCACATTTGTGATCCGAAATGCAGCAGCCGAGCCAAGGGATGGTGGTAGCAGTAGTAACAGTAGTGACGGTAGCCGTGACGTGACAATAGGAGGCAAGGTGTCGCTCTACCTTAATTCGGCCGGAGTCGCGACGTTTGGGTTTGCATTTCTGCGCTCAGGGGTATACTCCACCGGGATGCCGCTTTTCGCCTACGGAAACCTCTCGCTTTCCGTATTTGATGTGGGCGCGATTCTGACTGCAGCATCGCTTGCCAACCTCGGGGCTTCCTACTTTTCGGGCCGGCTTACGCAGGCTTACGGGATGCGCAGGCCCCTCTTTGCCGCGATAATGTCCTCGGCAGTTCTGGTTTCAGTAATTCCCCTGACATCAACAACGCTTCAGCTGATGGCAGTGATGATGCTGATGGGTGTATCCTCCGGCTTTTTTGGCCAGTCCATTGCATGGGCGGCCGAACAGATAGAGGCAAAGGCAAGACGCCAACGACAACAGCAACAGCAACAGCAGCAAGCAATTTCCGCTACACGTAGCGGGCTCGCCTTGCGGTCGCACGTTACCCGGGGGATAGGCATTAACAGGATGATAGGTGACGTAGGGCTGATACTGGGTCCGCTCTTTGTGGGATACCTGGTTTCGTTATTCGCCGGGATAGCCTCCTTGTGGACGATCTCGTTTGGGATAACCAGCGTGGTCCTGGCCCTGACTTCGCTCTGGATCCTCCGGTCGAAAGACACTGCGGGTCTTGCCGGCAATTCCCGCGATGCTACAAAATTATAGATTCTGTCTCTGTTTGGCCACTTCATTGACCTTAAATCAGATCGGAGTCTGTACATAGCTGCAGGGTTTGGCTCAGGCAGATAGGTCCTTTCCAAGTGCCTTTAGGAGGGGCCCAAGGGGCACGATAGATATAGTGGCTGACATTTTGCAGCTGTGCAAGCCGGGGCGCAGGAAAACGGGTGTGATGTACCGCGCCAACCTTAGCCACCAGATGCTAAAGTTCTACCTCTGGCACATGGTGGAGCTGGGCCTGCTTGAGGAAACCATGGAGATGAGGTTTCAGACGACGGAAAAGGGTGAGAAATTCCTTTCAAATTACCAGATGCTTGCAGACACGCTCTCGGGACTTGGTTTGACCAAGAGCAACATGTCTAATGGCGACGGCGGCATTGCACGCTAGCAAATACTTATACACGCTTTTTGTTTCGAATGCCGTCGCTACGACTCTACTGGTTCGGCTCTGCGTGCTCGCCGGGTTTTCTGGGCATCGAGCTTACGATTGACTCTAGTTCTCCAATGATATCCTCGACTGACTTCATTTCAGTGAGAGGCCTAACAGTCCGAGTCACCAGAGGCATCGAAGGAAACAAAAAGAGGATCTGCTGCAGCTCTTGGTTTGAAGCCACATCGAGCACGAGGACTCCGCCTGGCGCGTCTGCAAATGCATAAGCGAATTTGAGCTTACCCTGTTCCTTCAGGTCCTTGTAGGCATTGAAGGTCTGCTGCATCATCTTCATTTGCGCGACTGCCAAGTCGGGCTGGATGAACTCTAGTTTCACGGTGTCAATTACGAGAAATAGCATCTGGTAATGATAACAGGACGCACAAGTGGATAAGCGTATCGCCGCTTTACGGTAATACGAATAAATATTCTTACTGCAGAGTGAGTCGCGTACAGAATATCATGTCCTCAACAGAATCTCTAAGACGGGATCACAACCTCATTGAAAAGGTGTTGCGGGCGCTGACTGTTACTGCGGATATGCTGAAGACTGGCAGGGCCGTACCGGCCCCAATAATCAATCAGTCAATCGAGTTTACCAAGAATTTCATGCTGGTGTGCCACCACAGCAAAGAGGAGGACACCCTATTTCCCACGCTTGAGCGCCACGGAATGCCAAAAGAAGGCGGCCCCATTGCAAGGATGATTTTCGAACACGGGATAGCAAAGGACCTTGCCGGCAAGATGGAAGCATCTTCTCTAAAGTACCTACAGTCAAATGACCCGTCAGATCTGATATCTGATATACAGAATTATGTGGAGCATGTCTCTGCCCACCTTACAAAAGAGAACTTTAGGCTGTTCATGATGGCAGACATGATCCTGAAGGCAAACGCAGACGCTGTGAACACCAACCTGGCACAGACTGAGCAATCAAGACTCTCCGAAATAGGCCAGACTCGCGAGCACTACGAGCAACTTGTTGCAGACATTGAATCGGGCACCGCCTCTTCCTCCTCTTCCTCGCCACAGTAACGTCGACTGGAGTCCGATGAAGCGGATGGAAGATAAAGTCAGAGAACTGCTAAAAGAGCTGCACTCGTCTTTTCTGAAGGCAAACGAGCACGATGAGGGTGACTTGATTTTCTATCGGATCAATTACCGCCTAGCCGACAAGATGCATTTCTCAAATGACGAAGCGAATAGAGTCCACCAAGAGTACCACCGGAACAATCCGCGCTCGGTGTCGCAGGGATACTGCGATGCCTGCAATAAGATTACATCGCTTATACCGATTATTTATGGGATCCAAGAGTCCGACATGGCCGCCATGCGAGAGCGGGAGAGCGAAGGCCGGCTGATAATCGGCAGTACAGAAATTATCCTGCAGGGGTCAGAGGTCGCAATGTTTGGATGCAGGGAGTGCCGCGCTGGCCTGCCAAAATACGGGACGCTGTAAAATAATCCGCGAAAAGGTTATTGCCGGACAATGATATGCTAGAAGCAGAAGAGGCGAGTAGGTAAAAGTATATGCATATACAAAGTCCAATCACCGCGGGGATATCTTTTGCACTGCTAATTGGAGCCGTAGGCGCTGCCTTTGCATACGTTAGCGCCAATCCTCTTGACATCATACAGGTCTCGTCGGAACCATGGTTCGGCTTTCGAGGAACCCCGCTCACGTCAAGAATTGCCGAAGCCTCAGGGCTGGACCCACAACAGCAAGGATTCTTGGTGGCGGCAGTCGAAGGCGGCAGTCCTTCCGAGGAAGCAGGGCTCAAGGGTGGAAGCAGGCTCACCGAAGTCGATGGTGTGCAGGTATGCCTTGGCGGTGACCTTATTACTTCTGTAAATGGCGAGCCGATAACCACTGTGCAGCAGCTTCGCGACTTTCGGGAGCAAAGCCAGGTGGGCGACAGGGTCGTCCTGACGGTGCTAAGAGACAACGAGCAATCGCTCATTCCCGTGACCTTGGGAGAGGATCCACACCTCGCATTACCGCCTTTACAAGATGTATGCAAATAGTCAATTTTTTTTGTTGCACCGACTAAATAGCTCAGATCCTTCGACTACTGTGGAATGACAGAGCAGAAGATCCGCGCCCAGTTAAAGAGGGCTCTTGAGAATTCGCTAGACCTACTTGACGAGCCATCAAAAAGGTCTCTTCTGTTCTACCTTGAAAAGGAATTTGGTATCTCATTTGAGAAAAAAGAGTCGCCGAGTATACACGAGATAGAATACGCACTCAAATTGATCCTTGGAAGAGGAGCGAACATCATCACAGAAGAGTTCCGCAAGAACCTTGAACGGCAGGGAACAAAGATGCAGGGCAAGAGACCCCTGGCCAGCAGGCAAGGCAAGACGATGGCATAAGCGAACAAAGTATCTGAGATACTGAGTCAGTCCTAGTTTTGCCTATATGCAAGTTGTGGACATGGGCTACGTTGGCGAATCTTGTATGGCAAGGGCGGCCAAACTACGCTGATGCGCTCAAATGAAGATCTAGATGCCAAAATAGGCTCATACAATGTATTGCCTTAATAGCGGCAGGAGTATCATATGGACATGCAAGTCCGCATACGCACAGAGCCTCCGGGTCCAAAGGCTCGCGACATTATAGAGATCATGAACCGGAACTGCTACAATTCGACCTTTACTTACCCGCTGGTGATATCCGGCGGCCAGGGGTGCGCGATAAGTGATATTGATGGTAACACATTTCTCGATTTTACTTCAAACATCGGAACCTGTCCACTGGGATATTCGCACCCAGAAGTCCTCCGAGTACTGAAAGAATATTCCAGCAACGGGGCGCACAAGATAGCTGGCCAGGACTTTTACTGCAAGGAACACGCCGACCTTTCAGAGCAGGTACGTTCGATAATACCCACAGGCTTCAAGATGTTTTTTGTCAACAGCGGAGCTGAGGCCGTAGAAAACTCTATCAAAATTGCATACCGCAAGATGTCCCGCAGAACTCCCTCTGACCTGTATGGAATATCATGCATAAACGCATTTCACGGAAGGACCCTGGGAGCTCTAAGCTTTACGTTTAGCAAGCCCGTCCAGAAGGCGGGCTTTCCCGAGCTTCCAGCCCTTCGGATAAAGTTCTGCACGAACGACAATGACACAGAAATTGAGTCAATCCGCAAGGTGATCGAAGAATACAGGGACAAGGTGGCATTTGTAATGACAGAAGTAGTGCAGGGTGAGGGAGGTTACAATTTTGCCAGCAAGCGCTTCATGCAGACTCTGAGAAGTGCTGCCGACCAGTACAGGGTGCCGCTCATCCTTGACGAAGTGCAATCTGGCATGGGAAGGACTGGCAAGTGGTGGGCGTTTGAGCATTACGGCGTGCGACCCGACATCATGAGCGCAGCAAAAGCGTTGCAGGTAGGCATGTCTGCCTATGATGCCAGATATGATCCCGGGGAACAGGGCGCGCTGTCAAGCACATGGGGCGGCGGGAGCAGAATCGACATGGCAGTTGGCACAGCCACGATAAAAATCATCAAGGACTACAGGCTGCTGGAAAACGCAGAGGCAATGGGGAACAGGCTGCGGAAAGGGATAGCCGACATATCTAAAAATGCCAAGTCTGGGATTGCAGGCGTGCGAGGCCTCGGTCTGATGATCGGACTCGAACTTGATTCAAATGCACAGAGAGATCAGCTGCTTTCAAGGGCATTCAAGAAGGGGCTATTGCTCCTTCCGGCTGGGCAGAAAGCAATGAGAGTGATCCCCCCGCTTGTCATCACCCCTGAAGAAGTTGACGAGGGTCTGGACCTCATGCAAGATCTATTCCTGTCGACATCGTCGTCCGGCTAGGGGCCCTTGTGCTGCACAACAGAATAGAATGCATTTTTGCCCGAGTCGTCAAAGTTAAGGCTTGGAGTCGCGATCCTCATGAGCCTTGATTTTGCACAGTCTGCAACCTTCCAGATAAAACCTTGCGGCAAATTCAGCTTGGTGTCCTGCTCTTCGCCGGTGACGGGGTTTTTGAAATTTTCTACCTGGACATCCAGAACGCCGGGCACAGAAAATGAACTCTTCCTTCCGTCTACCTTTACTTCAATATCCACAAACTGGGGATCGAGCATGTACTTGAACGTGGGCGCAAATATAACAAACGGGCCATCGCCCTTGGCCTGGCCCGAGAATATAGAAAGTATGGCGTTTCTCTGCGCGTCAGTCGCCCTCTTTGCGACAAACAGCTGGCATGTTCCGTTTCCTTCGTGGATGGCCTTTGGCCACGAGGCGGCAAACACCACGTCAATTCCCGCTAGGTCGATGCTTCCGAACTGGCCTTCTGTAATGTGGTAGAGAACAAGTGCCCTGCAGAAACCATAAGTGGGAAACCCACTAAAGTTGCAGGGGCAGCCAAAGTCACAATTGCAAGTCTCGACATAATCTGCCTTTATGCGCCATTTCGGGATCTGAGCAGTCTCTACGCTAGTCATATTCCTCTCTACCTTTTGAAAGCACACTGTTTTAAGAATTTCTATCTTGAATTCTAGTTCTTCTAGTAGGCGCTGTAGGCCGAGCCCAGAATCTGCGCTGCTATCTTTAGTTCCAGCACTTCATTGGCGCCCTCATAGATAGTCGTGGCGCGTGAGTCGAGAAAGTGCCTTGCAACCCTCTCTGTTTTTCTGTAGCCGGCGGAGCCAAAAACCTGGACGGATCTGTCTGCCGCGTCAAATGCCGCGTTGCTTGCATGGAACTTGGCGACTGCAGCCAGCATGTCCGCCTCCGCCCTGATCTCAGAGTATTCTTTGTTGTGCCTGTCAAGTTTTGCAAGCCAATCCCTGTTTTCACTCCTTGTCAATCCAACAAAATCATGAAGCTTCTGTGCGGCAGCTGCTGCGCGGTAGACTAGCCAACGCGAGCTTTCAATTCCTATCTTTATCATCGCGATATGTTCCTGCATGAGCTGCTTTTTTGCAAGAGGCGAGCCGTGCTGCTCGCGCCGGACTGCATACCTAACACATTCCGCTAGGCAGTCCTCCATTATACCCACCGCTCCTGCCGCAACGCTTATCCTGCCGTCTATCAAGGCGCTGAATGCGATATTCAAGCCCTGGCCGGGGACACCCAAGAGGTTTTCTTTTGGGATTATGCAGTTGTCAAAAAATATCTCGGCATTTTTTACGGTCAACAGTCCCATCTTGTTCGTCATCTCCTCCGTTCTGAGTCCCGGGGAATCGCCGTCTACGATAAACGCAGAGATCCTGCCTGTAGCGGGATCCCTTGCATACGTAGTCATTACCCCCGCGACGGTTCCGTTTCCTATCCAGTGTTTCTTTCCATTCAGGATGAAATTTCCGCCCCTCTCCTCAAATCTTGTCTTCATTGACGCAGGGTCACTCCCGGCAGCAGGCTCCGTGAGGGCAAATGCCATCAGCTTTTTCCCCGCTACCGTATCGGGCAGGTATTTTCTCTGCTGCTCTTCATCCGCCCAAGATTGAAGGACCATTTGGCCAATCGACGTGTGGACAGAAAAGAATGTGCGCATTGAGGCGCCTTCCATGCCTATCCTTTCAATAGCTGCTGCATAGGTAAGCATGTCGTAGCCTAATCCTCCATATCTTTTTGAAATAGGGCAGCCAAGCATCCCAATCTTTTCAAAGGACGGCACCAGCCGGTCGTTGAGCCTTTCAGCAAGGTAGCATTCCTCCTCGTAATCCCTCAGTGAGGAGCAGACCGTATCCACTGCTCGAAGGAATTCCTTCTGAGAAGCAGATAGGTCAAAGTTCATCTGCGATATGTCTGAAAAGAAGGAAGAAGAGGAAGGCGGTGGTGAAGACGATGATGATGCTGTCGGTGCTGGGGGCATGAATGATCTCAAAATTGCGATGTAAGTATAAAAGGCAGACTATTTTCGCATTTGTACGCCTATGGGATTTAGGGATTTTCAACTAGGCCAGACCTTCACATCCAAGATCACGTTGACGGAAGATGATTTTCATAACTATATCTCATTCGCCGGGACCAAAAACATCCTGCACGAAAACCCCGACTTGGCACGGAGGGAGGGAATCAACGGACTGATGCTCCCCGGCAGATCCATAATCGCCCGTGCTGAAGGCGAAATGACTCGCCTGCCCCAGTTTTCAGACTGCGTCATGCTGCTCTATGGAATGGATGGAGACCCTAGCTGGCAAGGCAGACATACACGCTTCCTTGGTGAAGTCTATGCAGGCGAGCAGTTGAGCGTCCGATATATCGTGTCGGGGAAGACGGAGGGCGAAGGCTATGGCATACTGGCAATTGATGTTGAAATCACACGGGAAAGCGACAGCAAACTTGTGCTGGTATCGCGCCGCAATTTATACAGGGTCAAGAAGGACTGTTGAAAGAAGCGATCCCGCGTCCAGTTCAAATCATCAGTAATTTCCATGTCACATGCGTTTTATAACAAATGGGACTACGAACATGTGATATCATATAATGATGATAGCCGAGCTTGATTTACAAAGCGCAATTGAACTATGCAGGTCAGAGCCGGACCTTGACAGGCAGGTGGAGTTTCTGCACAATATTAACGACTGCCTGCCCGCATCTATGAAGGTGACAATGCCGTCTCTTCTGACAAACGACTTTGTGGAGCGCGCTCTCGACCTGATGGAGGAAAGAATTGTCGCCTCTAAAAGGACGTCTCAGATCTAGGGTAGCGCGGCTTCTATCAATAATTCTAGCTGAACGTCAACAGATGGGTGTTATTACCGGTCAATCGGTCTGGTACCATTCTGGGCTTCAATGACCATCATGGTAAGGCTTGATTTTACCTTGTCAATTGCCCTAACCTTTGCAATGGCCTGCTTGATCTCCTCCTCAGAATCGGTGTAAACCTTGACGATAAAGTCGTAGACGCCAAAGACCCCCTTTACCTCAGACACCTCGGGTATGGCCATCAGTTCTTTTATCACCGCATCTTCAAGGCCAAGGTCGCAATTCAAGAGCACATACGCCTCTATCCCCTCAGATGAAACAACGGTCGACATGCTCCTGCGCTTCAGGTGGCGCAGGGTCTCCTGCAGCTTTTGGATTATTTCGCGGTCATTGACAAGACCTGAATGTGAGTAGGCATCTATGGTAAACATTAGCGCCTTTTCAAGCGCCTGGGCAGCCCCCTCCTCTGCATACGATTCCCTGTCAAGCATGTTATATTTCTTGAACCATGAAGAAATAGCGGCCTGCATCTAATAGGCTTTGTATCGCCTCAGATAGGTATCCCCTGTTACTGAAACTTGCAACCTGTGTTCCGCCTCTGCTATTCCTCGGCGTTGCATCCTCTGATACGAGTCACACTGTTAAATTGTGGGCGGGGATAATGCAGGCGTTTGATCCGTCTCTCCTGGGTCGTTTTCATCCATGCGGCCCTTATTTCGATGGAATCCGTATTGATAGAACTGCTTACCTCAAGGCTTGGCCTTGCCCCTCTGGTGATTGCGGGCAGCAGCATCATGATAGCCGGAGCCGCCCTTATTGCGATATCTATCTTTATTCAGAGGCAAAAGACTGCCTCTATTTTCCGAGCATGGAAGTATCTTATCCCTGCCTCAATACTCTTGTCGGCCGGGATCTTTTTCTGGTACGATTCGGTAACAAACGTGGGAGCATCAAAGGAAGGTCTGCTTGCAGGGCCGCTTGAAGTCATAATCATACTT
>DATEIL010000157.1:0-3711 GCA_035279085.1 Nitrososphaera sp. | reverse complement strand
AGGTCAGGGAACTTGTTCTTCATGTTCATTTCCACGACTGCGCTTGCCTCTTCCATGATCCGCAAGGTATCATCGTTTGCGGCGGTAAAGGTTCCGATTTCCGAGCTGGGCATCTGTCCCGAGTCTGTTATTATGTTTCCGAGAAGTTCAGATATCTGTCCAAACGACTGATCCGCCTCAGGCATCATTCCGGACAATCCACCTTGCAAGCCCTTGATAACAGACATTGCAGGGCTCAGCGTCACTACTACGTCACCAAGCTCTGTTATTGTATTGAGTCTTAACTGTATCTGTTCCAAAGCTAACTTGGCAGAAGTTACCATTTTGTTCATTTTGCGAATTTGCGAGAGCTCGCCGGATAACACGCGTGCATGCTGGCTATCATGGCTCTGCATCGCGAGTACTACCCGCTTGAATATCACCTGATCTTTTTCCTGCATTCTGCCTGATATGCTATCGAGCTTTGTAATCTGCATCTGCAACTTCTTTTGCGCTTCCTCTATCCTTGGTTTCAGGGGGGCCTGAGGCTTAATACCGTCAAGCAACCTGTGACCCATGCTTTCTCCTTGTGGTTTGACCCACTGCTTATCAAATGGCATCTTTACTATGATGGCACCTAGGACTGTATTCTGTCAAAAGTCTAAAAGACAAGATGTCCTGTCTTTCAGAGTCACTGTGGTAACACTGCACCGCGGTTACACCCTTGGCATTTGCCTCGATGCAGCACCTTAGACAAGTTTTTTAAAGAGCGACATCCGGGTAAACTTGCATGATAAAGGAGAAGATCAAAGTCAATAATCGCAACTATAATGTTACCATAAATGAACAGACACAAATGTATGCGATGAGGCTTAGAAGACTTTATCAGCAGAGCTACAGTGACATGGATAGCTTTGATGAGGTGAGCTCTGAAATATCAAGCACCATAAGCAACCTCTTGAAGCATGCAGTGTCACCCGAAGTCAGGGAAGACGACATGGACGGGGTAATCCAGCAAGTCTTGAAAATGTACGAAAAATCTGCAAAGAAATAGATATTCTTTAGAAAAACATCTAAATAACAATCTTCAGCGTCCATCTCATATGGACGCCAATGCCGTAAAAAAGTGCATCAACCCAACATGCGGTTTGACTTATGAAATCGGAAACGACATTTACAGATGCTCCTGCGGCTCACTTTTAGATGTAAAATACAGCCAAAAACCCCCTCGCGAACTTATCGAAAAGTTCTACCAGCGTAGGAACCACGGTGGAAACATTTACAATGAAAGTGGCGTCTGGCGATTCCGTGACCTGATAAATTTTGCAGGCATCGACACTGAGGATTTTGAAGAATGCGCGCGCGTACTTGTGTCACTGGACGGCTCAGAAGGCAGGCTGTCCAAACCTTACAACATGAGCAAGGTTGCGGACCATGCGGACATGGACCATAATTCATTCCTGCTCCAGCCCGAGGGTTATAACCCCAGTGGCTCATTCAAGGATAACGGCATGTCAACAGCCGTCACTCACGCAAAAATGCTAGCTGTCAGCAAGATAATCTGTGCATCCACCGGTAACACATCCGCATCGGCTGCCATGTATGCAGCTAACGAGGATATTGATTGTGACGTGTATATCCCGAAGGGTGAGATTGCTCCAGGCAAGCTCGGCCAGGCATTTCAATTCGGTGCTCAGGTAATTCAGATTCAAGGCAACTTTGACGATGCTCTTTCAGCGTCCCTGGAAAATGCAAAGGAGACAGGCGGGTACACGGTCAATTCCGTGAACCCATTCAGATTGGAAGGCCAGAAGACAATAGTCTACAGGGTGCTGGAGCACCTGAACTGGAATCCGCCCGACTGGATCGTATACCCAGGAGGCGCCCTAGGAAATACCTCCAGTTGCGGCAAATGCCTCATTGAACTGTTTGAATGGGGCTGGATAAAAAAGATCCCGCGCATGGCGATTGTCAATGCAGAGGGAGCGAACACATTTTATGAACTCTATAACGGATTGTTTGAAAGCAAGCGGCTGACCTGGAACGATGGCAGGCCAGACCTTGGCATGGTTGACCGTTACTATGCACATCTGGATAGTGCGGGCATGCGTCCCAAGACTCATGCCACCGCGATACAGATCGGCAGGCCAGCCAACATAGTCAAGGCGCTGCGTGCCCTGCACTTTACTGATGGCATAGTTGTCCAGGTAAATGATAAGGAGATGGCAGACGGAATGTCTATCGTCGGCCTCAATGGTTTTGACTGCGAGATGGCTTCGGGGGCTGTTCCGGCTGGCGTCAAGAAACTGCGCAAGGAAGGGATCATCAGGCGAGATGACGTGGTTGTTGGCATTCTCACGGGTCGACAGAAGGATGCGGGATTGGCCGTTGAGTATCACACGAATGAATCAAACATGTATGCCAAACCTCCGACGAACCGGTAGTTGCTACACCGTTACCATGTTTATTGGTGCAATGTGACACACATCAGCATAAGCGATAGCCTATAGTAACATTGAATCATACATCATTATAATATTGATTATATGCATTTAATATCATACTCGTGATTTTTTGGACCCCGGTTTTTTGTCAGGGCTCAAACTGGCATGGTACAGGCTCAGGACACGAAAAAACAGGGACTAGAACTATTGTAAAATTGAGCCAATATTTCACATGCGAGTGGCTCTCTTTAGAGCCGCAAGCATGGCATTGGCCTTGTGCTCGGTCTCAAGAAATTCCTTTTCGGGGTCAGAATCCATTACGATGCCCGCTCCTGACTGGATGTAGCCAGAGCTCTTGTTCACAAAGAGCGAACGAATCGTTATTGCAAAGTCGCAAGAGCCATTGAAGGAAAAGTATCCCAGCGCCCCTGCATAGGGTCCTCTTAGTGTGGGTTCCAGCTCATCTATTACCTCCATCGCACGCACCTTGGGAGCGCCTGAAACTGTGCCTGCGGGAAACACCGCTCTGAGCGCATCAAACGAATCAAATGAGTTTTGGAGTGTCCCGGTAACATGGGAAACTATGTGCTGGACATGGCTGAACCGCTTGACCGTCATAAGCTCGTTCACTTTGACGCTGCCAAAAGTGCAGACCCTGCCAATGTCGTTTCTTGCAAGGTCGACGAGCATCGTGTGCTCTGCAAGCTCTTTTTCATCAGCTAGGAGGTCTTCTCTTAGCATCTGATTCGCATTTTCGTCTTCCACAACAGGCCTAGTACCGGCGATAGGGAATGTCTCGACGAAGTTGCCGGTGACCCGCATCAGCATTTCGGGGCTCGAGCCAATTATGCATCTGCCCGACATTTTTACCAAGTACATATATGGCGAGGGGTTTACTTCCCGAAGCGCTTCATAGAGCCGCAAAAGGCTGCCATTTATCCTAAAGCTAATGCTCTTTGCGAGAACCACTTGAAATACGTCGCCGTCATAGACATAATTTTTTGCCTTGCTGACCATCCTCTTGAATTTGGACTTGGTCATGTTGCGCCGAGGCTCTGAATATGAGAACATTTGAGTGGCGCCAGCGTATCCACGGACGACTCTTTTCAATTCTTCAAGCCGGGATTTGCTGAGGTGGAAATAGTATGCCTGATTCTCCTTGTGGCTATACAATACCCCGTCCAAATATATCCCGAATTCAATCAGCGTAAAGCCAGGGCCTTTTCTCTTGCTCGGCGGAAGACGTTCCCAGAACCGTACCTCATCATAGCTGATATGACCTACAGCG
>DATEIL010000156.1:0-8691 GCA_035279085.1 Nitrososphaera sp. | reverse complement strand
TGTTTCAGCACACAGAATCAAGAAATTGACTCATCGACTATGTACGTTCTTATTGGTCGATGACCAGCATGTTCAGTTGGTAGGAGACCAATCTTTTTCTGGGAATGATCATTCGCGAGGGGGTATTACCCTATCGCCTTTGATTCAATTCCCAGATAAATTGCAGATTTGTTCTGAGGGCCTTCGAGATATTTGGAGACTGCTCCTTGTTGCGCACCGGGAAGAGCCTAATCGTGTGACTGTCCAGCCCGAGGCTTTGCGATTTGTCTTGAACCCAATCTTGATGCGTCAGAAGGTGTCACCTTGCTAGGTCACATTTTGGAATCATCTAGGAATAATATGGAGGATCATGCGAGGCATTATAAGCATGGCAACTTGTGAAATTTGTAACAAAGGTCAAGAGTATCATAGCTGCGAAAGCTGTAACAAGCGTCTTTGTATTGATTGCTATAATACTATCCATTTTGGAATCGGTGCGCCAAGGGCAGGCAAATCCATGATATATAACAAGTGCCTGTTCTGTAGCGCAATATATGCGACAGACGCAAAGCGTGCTGTATGCGACGACTGCGAGATCATATTAACATGGAAGTCTTCGATGGAGTATCTTGCGGCCGTCAACAGAGTATCTTCATTGCTCGAAAAAGGCCAGCTAGACACAAAGCTCAAAAATGAGAATTACTGCAAGGCACACTTTGCTACCCGTGCTTCGCAGGTTATAATGGATGCCGTAGACAGTCTGAAATTCTAGTACTAGGCCCTTATTCAGGTTGAGCTAGATTGCCGCTGTTTGCACAGCCAATTCCAAATATTGTACGATCAAAAGCAGTCATTGTGTGTGCACCCCGCTAGTGGGCGATTCATAAACAATTGTGTTGCCTTTCTGAGCCACCTAAAGAAGGACCATGAGATATTTCATGCTCGCCAATGCCTGCCAGGCACCGTTGCTTATTCCGCCACTCCTTTGTCTGCAAGTTTGTTCTCCCGCCGCGCTTCTACCAACAAATCATTAAGCAACTTCTTCGACGCTTGGATATTTCGTCAACTCGCCCCACATGTTAGAGGATGTCTTTGGATGGTATGTCATCCATTTTTTTCACGTCTTCCAGACATCCTACCAATGAGACCGGATAGATGCCCAACCTGTCTGTCATGAGCGTGACCGGCGAATGAATGTGTTTTATCGCTTTTCTTCATGCCCGGCACCAAATATCTTTAGCGCGCTCTTGCCCTGCTCTGTCAAGGACACATCGCTCCTCCTTCCCCTTGACTTTACCTCGACAAAACCCCAATGATGCTCCAGCGGATCCAACAGTGCCCTGAGCCTGCTGTGCGGCGCGCTTCTCGGTTGTGATGGAAGATATGTTGGGATCATTTTCAGGTTCTGCAATTCCTCAATCAATCCCTTCTTGCTAACGCTTCCCCCGTTCCTATCGACAATGTACAATACCTTCAATAATTCAGGCGTGGGCATTGTGATTTGGTAGACGGGCAGGAAATCGGTTGCCTTCACCTTACGTTTGTCGGACGTGACAGAAGCACCGCTATCTTCATAATTCAGTTTCGTATAGTAAGGTGTGCCATTCCAGAGCATGCAAGAAATCATGCCGGCGATTGAAATAATCTTGCTGCCCGTCGACACATTGATGTTTATGTGGTTTCCCCTTTCAGCATCAAAGATCTTTCTGTATTCCTCGACTGCGCTGAAAAGATCCCAGATGTTTAAGTAGACTTCTTGGACTTCTATGTGGGGATGCCTTGCCAGTACCCTGAGTATCTGCTTTCTCCTTTCGGAGGCATGGTCATCCGCACTCTTTGAAATGAGATAGACTTTGTCTGCTCGATATTCGATGAGAGGGGCTGTCACGCGCTCAACTGGATCAAAACCGACAGGAGCTATGTGCACTCGTAGGTTGCGCGTCATTTTTCTCAATTGTTAGGTCTGTTAATGTTATAAACTTTGTTCACATTGTTAACGCCAACAACATTAAATCGTTTTTGCAATACAATATTACAGATGACGTATCAGTCAACACGCCAGCTTTCGACAGAATTTCGGAAAAATATGCCAATTGACGCTTACCTCTCAATCAAGATATTGCATAAAAAGCAAGAGTCACCTCCTTTTGAGAGCATAAATTTCAGAGAAAACGTTTTCAGGATTTTCATTATTTTTGTGGCTACTGTGCCGATGGGAGAGGCATCAATAGTCGGAAGAACCAGTCGGGAGCAGCCGCTGTCATATGTGGAACTGCTTTCCGAGCATGGGTGGATTGGCTATTCTGATGATGACCTCGCGATCTCTGATGGGATAGGTACCCTCAGAATCGTATCTCTCTCGTGTTGTCACTATCTTGACAACCACCATCTTATCTATTGCAGAGCTTTAGAAGCCCTGCTTGTCACGAACGAGCATGGCCTCGCAATTGCTACAAGGATGGAGGGTGTCATGACTTGCACCACAGAAAATTTCAGGATTTACCACTAGGAGATATGGAGATGACAGCCCAAAAAATTCAAGAACCAAAGCAACAACTGCTCTTTGAATTTGTCGAAGATGCAATAATCGAATCTCTGTATTCGAAAAAAGAGCCAGAACCGTTGGCCACTGGGGACGCCGAATATGCATGTCCGGAATGCGACAGCACCCTTGATGTGAGCTATGATGACCAGTACAATCCTCAGTTCTATTGCGATAACTGTGACTGTGCAGTCAGCGATCAGGGAGTCATGTCACTTGAAGACAAGGATTAGCACGGACGGTATATAGAAGGGATACCTTGTTTCGCAAGAGGGTCACAGTACTTGGTCAGATCCGCTCTTTGCCTAGGACATGGCCACTCCGGCTGTTGTTGTCCACATCGAAAGCTAGGTGACTTGATCACTTGTCCTCTCCTGTGATGACATCAATATTGTTACAGCCATATACCTCTGGAGTCCCCGGCCTTGTATCTCTCCGCCAATTACAATCTATCGAGAAATGACTGTGCTCAATGCCTTGCCGTTACGTATACCACTTCGTTTGTGAAATTTACGGTCCCTGTGTCCGGGTCCAAATGCTTCCTGGCACCGTCCGCAACTTTGTTCCAGACTTCCTCATGTCGTTCTGCAGGGAGTCCGGCCATCATGGCTAGGAGCTGGCCGGAGGTGCTGCGGATCATATCCACATATCGCTCTGTAGATGGAAACCGGAAATTCATTGTATTCTTTTCTATCATTACATCTTGAAAGTCAGCCTGCTCGAATTTCTGCCTCAGTAGATTGGTGTCCCCTAGACTGAAGGGCCCTGGTGTTCCAGGAGGAGGTGGCTTTGACCCGGTCTCCTTCATTATTATTTCGAGCGGCAGAAGAAACGCGGGAACTTTGTCAGCCGTCGACCACACCGCTGCTGAAATTCGACCGTTCTCTGCAAGAGCATTTCGCATGATTTTCAGAGCAAGTAAGAGGTTGGGCATGAACATCAGGCCGAACCTGGAAAGCACTGCGTCGAATGTTGAGGCCAGCTGAAGTGATTCTGCATCGGCTTCTCTGAATTCAATGTTGGTGATTCCAACATCCTTCGCCCTTTGCATTGCCAATGCAAGCATCTCCGGCGACATGTCAATTGCTGTCACCTTGCCTGTCGGACCTGCTTTTCTTGCTGCAGTTATGGCCGGTTCGCCTATTCCTGTTGCGATATCTAGTACTCGGCTACCTTGTCTAATGCCTGCAAGGTCGACGAGCCTGTCAGACACCACCTGGGTGCTTTCTTCAATGACTGGCCACCACTTTTTCCAGGCTTCGGAAACGCCATCCCAGCCCTGCCGTTGCATTGACTTGAACTTCTCGGGATCCATGCCACTCATAGAGAAAGGCAACGAGTCCACCGTATAAAAAAATCGCGGTCAGACGCAAAAGGCGTTGATCCTTGCGATGCAGATTCAGGCGGCAAAGCCTGTCGGAAACTCAAAAAATTGATACAGTTCAGGGTCCAAATTTAGACTCTCAAGGAGCCACGGAACCCCCTGACGGCATAGTAAGATTGTGCGCCGTTGTGATATACAAAGACATTGCCGTAGCGGAAATCCGCAAAAAGGGCGCCACCGAGTTTTCGAATCTCAGATGGCGTTTTAATCCAGCTTGAAGTTTTCGCATCAAAATTTCCAAGCTTCTGCAAATCCCGATATTGCTCTTCTGACAAAAGTTCGATGCCCATCGCGGCAGCCATATCCATGGCGTTATTTTCTGGCGCATGCTCCTTCCGGGATTCCTGCCCTTCACGGTCGTAACACACGCTTCTTCGGCCATTGGGACTTTCTTCAGAGCAGTCATAAAATATGAATTCGCCCGTGGTTCTATCATGCGCAACAACATCTGGTTTGCCCCCAGTTCTCTCCATCTCATTGAGCGACCACAGCTTTTCAGTATTGGATTCCAGCCTCGCTCTTACTTTGGCCCAGTCAAGTCCTTTGTGACGCTTCGTGTTCCCGTCAAAACGAGCTTTTAGTGAGCGCAATAATTCTTCACGCTGTTCCGGTGAAATCTCTTTTCTAGATGCGGTAGTTGATGGCTTGCGCATAGCCATCGTATTCATACGAAGGTTATAGAATTATCTATGCAGCATGTTGTTTTTGCATTGTGACTCAACCTTCCCAAAATTAAAAGAAGGAATATGCCGTGACGCGACATTCTACAAACATCACATACGGTGTCCTTGCAGGATTTGTCACGTGCAAGGGCCGCGCCTGCGTTTTGTTTCCTGTGCCCCAGCTTCACAAACCAGGGAACCCAAACTGATTGACAAAAAGGCAGAGAGCCTCTTGGTTTTTTCTCTCTCTGTCTGCGTGACAGGTCAGTTGAACATAATGGTACGGGTCGTGGTCAGACGCAGATACTGCAAATAGGACGGCCTTTCTCGGGCTTTTCATTCACGCATTGAATCAGTAGTCGAGACAGCATTCCGATGCCACTCCTTACCGCCGCACGCTTTCATTCAACCAATCGCTTTTCAAGATCATCCATCAAGGTGAATCATATGCGGTTTTTCTGCTAATGTCGCCGCTATGTCGATAAGGGACTAGTCCGAGCCGCGCAGATACTTGGATTCTAGGTACGTCACAAAGTAATCTGGGTTATATTCTTCATTGAAGGTGTGCTTGAGAAGTGCTTTTGGCGCATAGACAGACCCGTGCTGATGTATTTTCAGCCTTAACCATTCCCGAATAAGCCCAAATTCTCCCATTCTGATATTTTCATCATAATCCGCAACTTCTTTGCGCATCTTTGAAGCAAGGATTGCTGAAACTAGGTTTCCCAGAGTATAGGTAGGGAAATATCCAAACAGGCCACTACTCCAATGAGTGTCCTGAAGGACGCCCTGCGAATCCTCGGCAGGTCTCACGCCAAGTAGCTGCTCCATCCTGTCGTTCCAGAATTCCGGAATTTCAGCGACGCGCAGTTCCCCTCCCATTATTTTCTTCTCTACCTCATACCTTATGGCTATGTGGAGATTGTATGTAACTTCGTCAGCGTCGACGCGTATGTGACCGGGCTTGACATGATTGAAATACAGATAGAACTCTTCATCGGTGGATTGGCCTGCAAAACCTATTTGCTTTCTAATCAATGGAGCTATCAGTTGGACAAAGGGCCGGCTTCTGCCAACGATGTTCTCCCAAAACCGCGACTGCGACTCATGGAGCGCTAGCGAAGACCCGCCTTCCACAGGAGTAACGGACAGAGACTGATCGCACTGCAAGTGGTACAGGGCATGACCGGCTTCATGGATTGTACTGGATATCGACCTTTTGAAATCATTCCCCTCATACCGAGTAGTTACCCTGACATCATTGAGACCCATAGCCTCAGTGAAGGGATGGGTAGAAACATCCATTCTGAACCGTTCCATGTCGTACTGAAGGAGGGTCAGAATTTTGCGATTGAGATCATCAACTTTTTTAATGTCATAATTTGGCTTTTCAAGTCCGTTCTCCATGCAAAACGGGCTGCCTGAATCCACGAGCTTTTTGACAATATTCTGGATACGCGGAGTCAAAACGCCAAATACCTTGTCCAGGTCGTCTACGGTAAGCTCTTCTTCGAATGTATCGAGGAGAGCATCATAGGGATGCTTTTCGTAGCCGATTTTATCAGCAATCTGTCGCTTTATTTCTATCATCTTTTCAAGGTGGGGCTCATACATCTTGAAATCAGATTTTTCCCGGGCATTCCTCCAGACCATGTTTCCCCTTATTCTTTCCAGCGACTCCGCTTCCGTAAGCTCTTTTGGTATCTTTAACTGGCGGGTTATGTCTCTGTCAAGTACCCGTATGATGCCTTTTTCTGCATCGTTAAGGTTATCCTGCTGCTTCTTTCCAGATTCAACAAGGTCGACAAAATCTTTGGATAGCAAAAGCTCTTTATGCAATAGGTGGAGTTGAGAGTCGGCGACTCCTCTTTCTTCTGTGCCCTTCCGTGGCATGTAGGTCTCAAAATCCCAACCCATCAGAGAAATGGCATGACTTATCGACCATATCGGCTTGTAGGCATCAAGGATCTGGGCTATCAGAGGGTTCTGCGCTGTCAACATTTGTCACGCTTTTCAGGAACTCTCATGCATCAGCCTATTAATTATTGCTACCTACATTCCCGGATTGGGATATGAAGGACCTTAATTCTGCCGGAGGAAAGCTTCATGGCCCTGCCCGGTGACTTTGGCTACCCTCACAGTTCAACATATACATTATCATCATGTGTCTTATGCCTAAAAGTGTGTATGGACGTTGGTTCTTCAGGTCTTCTTGGTTGCATTGCAAGGTTTATCAGCTAATAATATGGTGGTTGCAATATCGAATCAACCCTGGCCTATCTGATCGTATTGCTTGTTCGTCCCAAATTGTTATCAGCATCCCCAGAGATCTTGATCCCTGCAGGGTCATGGTTTTCGCGATAGTACCCCGGATTGTCCCTCAGAAAATCTGCTCTCACCTGCTCTTCTGATATTGAAAGCTTGACCTTGCCTGCGTTATCGTCGTATCCTTCAACCTTTTCGCGTGGTATCCTATAGTATGTTGGATCGATAAGACCGTCCTTTACCACAAAGTGAAGATCCTCCAAACCATCAACTTTACCCAGTTCTTTGCCATCGCGGGTTTCAACGGATTTTGTAACTATCTGATTCCAGTCAAAATGACTGTCGCGATTCTCTTCTACCAAGTCAAGAAATATAGGCTTACAATTTATTTATGAATTTGAAATAAATGGGTAATTAGGGTAGTGAAAGTTATTGACTACCACGAACTTGTCATTTACCCACGGATGTTGTGACAGGCTTTCCGGCTGACACTCGGTTAACAGAGCCTTTGGGCAAATAGGTCGCGCACCTGAGAGCAAATATCATTAACGAACTTTAAGTGGATTCGATCAAGAAAAATAGTCGGTCGTCTCAGACTGCAAAAGTAGTGTAATAATTATCATTGTCGGCTCATATGGGCAAGGATGATATTGATTTTTGGGAATATCATCCATCGGGAACTCCGCCTCAAATGAAAGATTGCATCCGCTGAAAAAATTCAGCGGCGGAAGTCACGAAATCGGGAATCGGGATACCGCCCATTAGCCTTGCAGGTCTAGAGTTGTTGTTGGAGCGCTTTTTTCATTGCGGTATATTGTTCGAGAGTGATTTCTCCTTTTGCAAATCTGGTGGCAAGAATCCTAGATGGGTCATCATTATCATCATCATTTGGATCATCAATAAAATCAACTTCGTTTCGCCTCTTCCTGGATAATTCTTCGACAGATGCACCCCTTGCGGCAGCCTGACTCTGGAACTTTTGCATCTCTTTCCACAATGCCTTGACATCATTGGGGTTTCCTTGAACATCGTATTTCTGGTCCTTTGTCTGGATATGCAGAATGCCTTTCTTGCTTATGCGCCCTTCTTCCCGGTAGTCAAGATGCAACACTTCTTGCAAGGCGACTGAAAAGACATTGTCCTTTTTGAACAACAAGCCTGCCTGCTTGTGGCCAATTAGGCGCCTATTTGTGATGTAAATTGAATAACCAACATCACCATACGTCAAATAGTTAGTGCTTTGATACTTTACGACTTCTTCGGGAAACAGAAAATCTTGCAACACCATATAGTGCCAAGTTGTCAGTGGTTGGAATGATTTAAGGCTTATAGAATGTAAACTCAACGTCATGGAAAACATTGTCTAATCTGAAAAAACCATCCTTGCCAAGGTTAGTCCATTAACTAATTTTGCTACTGCCGATCTTGTTAACCTGAACCAAAATCCTCTAACGCTTTTGTAGAAAACCTCATTTTAGTGAATGACTGCGCGTCGATGACAAGAATGACGATTGTAGATCCAAGGGTCTGGAACCTTGAAGTGGCACGGTCAAAAGGAGCTTGAGTCTCTGCGCCTAAGAAAAGGCGCTTGAAGAATGTTGGGGCATTAATAAGAGAGGGCAAAAGAAAAACATCTGCTAATGGCAATGGCATCCCTAAAGGCTAAATTGCATTTTCTCCATACATTTTGCCATGTCATCAACAGCAACACAGTTTGACACAGAGTCGCACGGTCAGTTTAGGGCAAAGGCATACTCTGCCGCAAGTGCAACGTCCCCTCTTGGTCCAACGACTATACACAGGCGCGAACCTCTCGATGACGACGTTCAGATTGAAATTTTGTTCTGTGGTATTTGCCA
>DATEIL010000155.1:0-13550 GCA_035279085.1 Nitrososphaera sp. | reverse complement strand
ATAGCTTGTTCGCTTTGAACTGATTCCTGAGTTGTTGGTGGAGAATTCTGGCCCGGGTCGGGCATTGTAATTCGAACATTCAGATTCTGCTTTGCTTCCAATAATTGAGAAAGAGAAGCCAGAAAACCGTTTTCTCGGCTTTGTCTGAGATGTTCATTGGCAGATGCAAACATTATCAGAAGTTCTTTCTCCGCTCTTGCGACCAATTTGCACGCAAACTCTTGTGTGCTTGATGGATCGCTAAATGTTTCTATTACCTCTGGCTCGACACCCTCTTCGATTTCTCTGATTCGCTGTGCAGCAGGAATCGCCTTATTCCAAAGGGTCTCGAAGAAATATTGCTGCATCTCAACAAAAATTCTGGAAGTGCTGAGGATTCCTTGTGTTGGGGGTTCACCGGGCATCATGGTTGCAGCACCAAGATATGTGGATTTGTCCTCAATTGAAAAGTTACCCTTGATGTCACTTAAGTGACGCAAATTCATCCTGGAAAGCATCTTCTTGCAATACTCAACGTTTTTAGGAGTGATTTCTGTTATCGTTCTGAAAAGGATCCCTCTCTTCTTCAAGTCCTCACACATATTCCATACTGGCTCACTTGAAATCAGAGAGATGGGAAAGTTCTCATCGCAGCATGCATCATGCTGTTTCTTGACGCTCATAAGGCCTTCTACCTGTCTCTTCACTATATTCTCGGTGCCTTGAATCAGTTCAGTATTTTCTCTCGGGATCCCCTGTTCAAGTTCCTGAAATCTCTGGGCTGATGGGATTGCCTTGTCCCACAGGATCTCAAACAGCAAGTTCTGCTGCTCAACAATTTCCGGCTTATCGGACTTGGCGAATGTCAAAGGATCGTGAAATCCATTGGTTTCTGATGCCGCAGCAAAGAAAATGTTATCCACTATCACAACGATTCCCTTGATGCCGGAAAGATGGCGTAGGTCTGTAACCGCTGCTAGCTCTTTACACAATGCCATATTAGCGGAGGTCATTTCGGTAACGAACCTCTGCCTGTACCCTTGTTGGTACCTGTCGACCAACAGTTGCAGGTCCGAATTATCTGGAAAAAGGATCGAGGTGCTAAGCGCGCTACTGCAAATGTCAATTCTGTCTCTGGATTTCTCGACCATTCCTGCAAGCTCGTTGTTCAAATTTCTGTAATCCTATGAACTGTGCCATGCAAGATTATTAAATAGCTTCTCACAACGTTCACTGAAAAATCAGGTCCCTCAAACACATTAAATTGACAATTGAAAATATCTGTGTGTTCGACAGCCTAGAATTGGGTCATAACTGGTTTTACCAAACGATACTGACTATTGGGTATGGAGTCCTAAAATATCACGCCTTTCTTGTTGAGTGCCAAGATGCATGCTCCTGAGGTAGCCACATATTATTATAGCACCCTTGGCATCTCGGACTCTAAAGGTACAATGCCAGCCGAGGGGGGACGATCATTTTCTAGTTCCGTCATGATACGTGTCCTGAGAATACTTCTTGAAAATGGTGAACTAAGGAGGAGTAACCTATGCAGCAAGGCAGGCTTGAACTATAAAGTGTGCACGAGATACGTTAATTTCCTTGCTCAGTTACGGTGGGTAGCAATTCGGAAACCATCTGACCAGACGATGATTATTTCAATATCTGAAGAAGGAGTTGCAAACCTGAGAAAACTAGAATTTCAGGATCTAACTGATGACTTCGACAGAGAAGCGGGCAAAACTCTGCAGAACCCGTCTGACAACAGGGTCTGGCCTAATGCAGATACACGCACTTTGGGTTCGGTAAAACGTAAGCCTCTTGCAAAGGGGGACGTATATGCTCGGTCGCCAGGGAAGAAGGTAGTTGTCATTATAGATGATGACGAGGCAGCCCTTGCCACTTACGCAGCTTTCTTGGAGAACTACAAGAATCTTGAAGTACAAAAATTCTCTGATTCAAGGAAAGCATTGGAACATCTGACACTAAATTCTGGCAAGTGCGATTTGATACTGCTTGATATTAGAATGCCAGGGCTTTCGGGATTGCGATTATGCCAGGCCGTCAAAGCCACAAGTCCTGCCGTCAGAATTATCTTTATTTCGTCACTTGATGCGGGATCTGAACTAGCCGACATGTTCCCTGATCCCACTCTTGGCACGCGAAATTTTCTGAGAAAGCCGATTGGCAGGGCAAACTTTATTGACACGGTAACTAGGGCTCTCTCCTGACACTATGGTTTGTAAATAGTCAAGCAAGGGAAAGTACAAACCATGCGAAAAAAACGCACTTGGCTAAGAATAAGTATAGTATTATTATTCAATAAAGATTGAAAATACCCTCAGTACTTGTGTGATACCTTCTGTATTTCTTTCATGACCTCATCTGCATATTGCTTCATTTCGTCTTCAGTCACCTTCTGTTCTATACCCGTCTGCTCCTTCAAGAGTTCTTCCTGCTCCTTTGAAATCTTTGTGACTCGCTTTTGAATCTCCTCGTGCATACGGGCTTTCCCAAGACCGCGAAGCATGTCTGCCTCATCCATCGCTAGGTTGTGCATTGATTTGCGAAGTTTAGTATTCTGCGATATAGAAATAGTGGAAAAGAATAATCCAAAGCTGTACATATATGATGCAAATCCAATAAAGGACCAAACAACATCTGCATACGGTGGATACGGTATGTGCGTCCAATCTATGATATGATTTGTCGGATTATTGGTTATCAGAAAGAGAATCGTACCAAACGCCGACATCGTGAGATGGCGCCAAATTGTACTTTCAGAATTGTTGCTGAAACTAGTAGTAGTATTTGGTTGGCCGACATTTTTGTCAGTACTATTGCCCCGCAACGCCCTTGCAATTGTCAAAAAGATCAGACCAAACAGAATCCCGCCAAACAAGGTCGCAGTCACCAGTATTATCCCCTGGTATAACTGGGGCACAAGATCGCCGTAGGTGAAGATGCTGCCGACAATGAATGTGACAAGTGGAAGGGTGATAAGCACCCAGAATTTCAGTCTGCCTATCTTTTCAGAATACCTGCGCAAAAGCATGACTACCGCCATCCAGTAGAGTCCATATGCTAGCCGCAATGGAAATTGAGTCGCCACATAGGCAGCGTGCGGCAGGGTTTCACTCTTCTCATTCGCTGACTCTGAGTAACCAGCAACATCTTGCAAATTGGCAATTGATCCTTCGATTCTGTCAGTACTGCCAAGCAGAAAGAAGGAGGTCTGTGCGATGTCGCTCGTTGAGATTCCCAAGGCAATTGAAATAAAGGCGGCGCCGAAGAACAGTACTGCCAAGTCTCTATTTGATCTAAACCAGGAAAGAAACTTGATACCAGCATATGCGAATATTGTAGTTGTGAGAAGTACGTTAGGTTGCATAGCCAGTATTGTAAGAAAGACGTGAAACTTTGACGTCGTTGCAATTTCAATAGTTAATATCCCAAGAATTATCGCGCTTGAAACAAGAGATATCTTTAGGAGATTGAATGTAAGTCGAAAATATAGGGTTGCCGAATTTGTAGCGACAAGGTCTCTATTTACCGGTAGGATAAACCGCCTGACAAGGAAATAAGCTGCCCCGTATGGTACTATCGTTAGAGCTACGAAGACCGCGATGCCTGCGGGAGAGGAAAACTGCGCAGTTAGCACATCGGCGCGGAGAATATGATAAAGGACATTACTAATCATCAGGGAGGAGATGAGAGTAATCATTGCCCCCATGACTTTCCTGTTCATGTGTTTCTCTCCCGTGGGCAAAGCCATGTCCTGGTGGATAAACTGTTTCTAATAAAGTACCCGAGGCGAAGCATCGGGATGATTGATCCCCCAAAATACCTGAAGGTCATCTGAATTAATAACAAGCAAACTCAGCCCCCGACGTTTACTACAGCTTCTTGCATTCTTGAGAGCACGGTTGGGTTATCGAGCTTGTCTACCGCAAAAGTTCTGATAGTGTAAGACCCTGGTGATTGTGGCATCCAAGATGAACCAATTTCTGCTTTTTTACCTAGCTCGAGCTTCTCTGTATGCCATGATACCAACTGGGTAATATTGTAGTTGTCAATGACTTCGATAAGGACTACAAATTCTTGTGGCGCAAACTTGCTGTTCACAATTTGTGTCGTCAGTATGATTTGCTGATCTGCAGAGATATTAACAACTTCAGTTCCATTGGCATAGCGTGCAATAGGTACTCCAGTTATGATGCTGTCAATGCCCTTGGTACCGAGGATCAGGATTGAAAATTCAAATTTTCTCTCAGTTTCTTCATTTTGAAACCCCTCCGGATAGCGATCAGTATATTCGATGGTAACATTTGAACCATGTTCAACAGCTATTGCACCACCCTCGTTTTCAGAAGATGTCAAGAACGAGAACATGAAAGAACCAGTGTCCCTTCCGACTTCTATCGCTGAGACACTCTTTCCTGTCTTGTCTTTGTCTGTGGTAATGCGAATGTCTGACAGCGAGTCGGCGAGATCCGGATTGCGATTTGCGTCAGGGTCGGCGACTATCACAATTACCTTGTCGCCTACATCGTAGTCTGCCTTGTCTAGGACAAACGAAGGATCGAAGCTGGTGATATGGATTAGGGCCGATACCACCGATTCGCCTCCGGTGGCATCATGTTTGTCTTCATACTTTATTGACACGATGTCGCCTGGACAAACTCCGACTGAAGGATTGTTTCCTCCGACGGCATGTAGGTCACTAGTTCCAAGGTCGTCTCGTCTACATCCTTTCTCGTCGGTCTTAAGGTCTAAGGTGAATTCAAAAATCCCAGAGGAAGGACCTGTTTCTTGAACTTGGGGACTTGCAACTCCTACTTCATTTCTGTTTGTTCGAAATGTGACAAAGAAATCATCAGTATCCGTGTCTCTCGGTTCATAACTATCGGAGCTGGTGCTTTTTTGATCCAGGTCAATATCTGTGAGTGTGATTGTTATCCTATCAGAAGGTGCAGCCAGTTCTGATGACGCCTGGAGAGTTCCCGTAGATGAGATAACCGGCAATTCAAGTTCAATTTCATCGCCTGTGCTGCCTGTAGCATCAAGCTTGTCATTGTATGTAACAAGTATTCTAGTGGCTTGGTCGGCCTCTTCATTGTCGTCAGTTGCCCTGGTAATTGGAAGATCCCTGCCAACTTTGTACAGTGCTTCAAAGATTCCTGTATTTGGGCCCGTCTCCCTGAAGATCTCTTTAGTGATGCCTGCAAGCGCCTTATCTTCTGTTTCAACTGTCAGCAGCGCTTCATTATTGGCACTCAACGATGTCTCAAAGATATCTACCTCTGAATCATCAAGATTCAAATCGTCGTCCTCCACCATGATGTTAACCAATTGACCAGAATGTACAGATGTCGCATTCGCTGTCAAAACCGCGGAGTGACCGGTAAAGGTTATTCCCCTAGACCTGTTCTTGTCATCGTCTAGAAAAACGGAATCTTCGATATAAGTAATTTTGAATTGTGCGTTTTGCCAATCTTCAGTCTCTGGAAATTGACCACCCATTTTGAATTCTAGCTCTGTGCTAAAGAATTCTGAATTCGGTCCCATTGCACGCAATGAACTTGGAACATCCAAAAGAATATCGGCAAGGTGATTGGTGAACCTATCCAGAATCACTATTTCTTCACCATTTGGCTTGATCATCACTATGTTGAAAAATATCCCAGATATTGGAATGGTTTCCTCTGATGCAGGGCTGTCGTTGAATGCAGGATCAATTATGGTCCAGTTTACACTTACTGGATCAACCATACCGTCATTATCGATATCAGTAGCTGGAATTGGCGCGATGATTCTTGAAAAAATTATTGGCGTAATGCGCAGGGCAAGTCGGTAGCTGAACGTCGCTTCTTGATCCGGACTTTCCATCCTGTCATGGTAGGTGAACTCTACCAACTCTTGATCGCCCAAGGGATCGAGCAGGTTGGCGATATCCTGATACTCTCTGCCAGTGATCTTGGCGGTGAAATTGCCCGTATTGGCGCCTGTTTCTCTCAGAGAGAAGGTCCTCGATCCGTCATAATTTGGAATATCGCCCTCAAGCTCAACTTCAATCTGGGCCATTTCCCCTATCTCCAATCCGCCAGATTTCTTCAGCGCGATTGGGTCGGTACCCAGTAGCGTGAAAGAATATGATTCTGGCGTCCTTGCATTATCATCCAGGTCTGGATCATAGAGTTCTATGTACACCGCGTTAATCTCTCCGGGCACAGACTTTATTGCAGGTCTGCCAACCGTTGTATTTAGCTCGTATGATGCTACTCTGAAACTCTCTGAAGTGCCATCTCTGTTAAGTGAGTCGGCATAGTATAGGATCACCTTCTCTGAGACATCCTGGCTACGAAACTCCAAGATGGAATTCGAAGGGTCGGGACAGTCAATTTCGGTGTCTCCACAGAATGTTAATTCCAATTCATTATTTGGCAGGTCAACTTTGAATATGCCGGAATTCTCCTCTGTTTCCTTCAGGTCAACAATAACCTCGTCTGCCCCATCGTTCTCTATTGAGACCCTGATGGCGTCACGCACCTCATCCCGAATTCTAGAATCCCGGTTCTGGTCATTGTCTGTCAAGACAAGTCTCATTTCAGACGCAAAAGTAATGCTCTCCGTTTCGAGTCTAGCAAGCCCATCCTTATCTGAAATTGCAATACTGACCTCCGAGGATTCGGTTGAATCATTAATGTCAGGATCGTCTAGAGTGATGTCGATAATTCCGTCGTCGTCAACATCCGCGTCATAATTTGACCTATCATTCAAACTTAACCTCGCGGATTCGCTGCTCCATTCGAAAAAGTCAATATCTTGGTCATTGATATCTGTTGGTGATTCTGATGAAATGTCGCGTGTTAGCAAGAGCTCAGCTTCAAAGATGCCGCTGTTTCTATTTGTTTCCCGAAAGAGAGTGTCATCTTGAAACGAGCCTCCTCCTACTTCGAACAAAGTTGTCGTATTTGATGCAAGGATTGTAAACTCGTCAGATCTTGTGGGATTTAGGTTTGCATCACTATCGTGGATCTGCAAGTAGGCATGATTGTCTGATCCATACAAATCCCTATCAAGCACAAGTTCAGCGCTTGTTTCCTTGTAGCCAACTGCCACATCAAGATTCTGATAGTGGATATTGAACTCAACATCCCTGAATGGCCCCTCGCCAGTATCTAATTCGCCTCCCTGTCCGAAGGTAATCAAGGGCGCGGGGTTCGGTCCAGACCCTGTCATTCCTTCAGCAAGGTCACTATTATCCGGATCCAGTTTATCCAGATCCAATAGTGATCCAGCATGCATGAGGAAAAATTCGAACCTCCCAGAGCCGTCACTTGTATTTGGTACTGAGAACGTCGAGGTGTCACTTGCTTTCCCATCCGCATCGATTGTTACAATAATGTCTTCTCCGGAAGTGTCGTCATGCATTTTATCCTTGATTATTACCTGTAATGCGGCGTGGCCAAAAAATTTGCCCCCATTGCCTGCAGAGGTAGAAACCTCTGCTACACTGTCTTCGGAAGAGTTACTGTTGACTTGAGCGAAAGCGTCAAGTGAATTGACAATGTGGGTATGTTCAGTAACTGTATATTGATTAATTGATAAAATATGACCCGCAGCCATACTGGGGACAATTAGGAGAGATAACGCCAGCGTAGAGTACAAGGCAATCTTTGGCGTCCCTAATGCCATGTAGACCTCTGTCCTTCTAGTTGAAGCGTCAAAATATATTCCAAGTGCGTTTCCTCAAGCCAAGTATTTGTATTCTACAGACCGAATGATCAGCACTAGGTAATACTACCAATATGAGGTGCTAAAGGGGGCGCCGTCAAATCTTCGTTTGGTCAGTAGATGTCGAGACGCTTCGCTACCATACGCCACCTTGACAGCGCCTTAGATGCTCATAACCACACTGATATGCTAAACTCTACCAAATGTGTCATTAATCATCCGTTTTAGTTAAAGAGTTGGCTGTGCTGCCTCCTCCGCAGCTACATGCTGGTCGAGAACCCTATGTCTGGGTATTAGTACCACATACAATTCTATTCAAAACCCGGAGGTTGGCTCAACTTTATCTGCATTGGAGGAATTCGCCGTCGCTACGTGGAGTGTGGTCATAAGGGCAGCAGCTAGCATCGTTCCGCTATGCATTGCCATAGTTGGGCTGACGGTGACGTTAGGATGGTTTTTCAACCTTGCACCTCTCAAGAGCATCCTGCTGGACGCATCGTCAATGAAATTTAGCACGTCAATTGCGTTCGCCTGTAGCGGCGTAGCACTATTCTTCATTGCCGAGCTCCTCAACAACAGCCGAACCAGGATCGCCGCTTTGGGCCACATTGCGATACCGCCTATGCTGCTTGTGGTAATCCTGTTCATGTCAGTCCATATTGCGTCGGCGATTTTGGGAAGGTCGGCAGGAATTGACAACATGTTTGGTCAAGAAGCTATTACAGGGACGGCAAGCACCGCATCGGGCCGCCCATCAGAGCCAACCATCCTGAGCTTTCTATTGATTGCAATCTCGGGTGTTACCACTTTGGCAAGCACTTCGTTCTCAAGGGGCCTAATGCTCGCTGTCGGTCTCGCGGTAGCCAGCATCGGGGGAATGGCAGTAGCGGGATACGCACTTGGACTTCCTTTTCTATACTATGAATTAGACGGCTTATCCAATGCCATGGCAGTTCATACTGCCATTTTGTTTGTGGCAACTGGCGGGTATTTGGTCATCATATCCAAAGTCCTCGGGCGGACGAAATCTACGATGCCTGCAGAAATGGAGGGTGAGGCGAAGACAGGGGTACCGCTCATGTCTATACGCACGAAATTCACAGGCATGATTTTTACCGCCTCGGTTATTCCAGTGCTGTTTGTTGGCGGGATCGCTCTTCGTAATTCCCAATCACTCCCTGTTGATCTTCTGGGAGGTAGCATCGCCGTCCTAGGCTCTGCAACTGCCATATCAGTCACGTTCTTTGCACTTGCGCTCTCAAAGTCTATGTCGGAGCCTCTGATATCGCTCAAGCAAACAATACACCAGTTTGCAATTGGTAATTATCAAGAACAAATCAAGGTTAACAGCACTGATGAAATAGGAATGCTGGCAAGCGACGTTGCGCTCCTGAAGCGAAGAGTAGTTGAGACTAACCGTAACCTGGAGAGGCTTGTCGAATCTAGGACTCTGGAGCTATCCGCGTCAAAGAAGCAACTGGAGATCCTTGTATCCCAGCTGAAAGAGCAGGAGCGTGTCATGAAGGAGTTCATTAGCGTCGCGGCGCATGAGCTGAAAAATCCTATTGCGCCGATACTCATGGCCAGCCAGCTGTTCGCCAAGCGGGAAATTGACAACAAGATAACCTTGACCCGGGCGGAGCTTGACCTAATAGGGCAGAATGCAATTAGGCTGAAGAGACTATGCGAAGATATCCTAGATGTCGCCCGGATTGAAAGTAACGGTATCAAACTCGAGAAGACCCGCTTTGACATGCTTGAAGTATTGCAAATTTCAGCCAATGAAGCAAGACCCGTCTTGAAGCAGGGAGTCGATTTCAAGATCGCCGGCTCGGAATGCGTTGTCGAGGCCGACCGTGACAAAGTGCAGCAGGTGATCCAAAACTTTTTCCACAATGCCGCCAAGTTCACCGCCAGCGGCACCATCGAAGTCTCCCTCGGCCTCACTTCAGACAGTGAGGCAATAGTTAAGGTCAAGGACTGCGGGAGCGGAATAGATCCTGAGATACTTCCGAGGCTATTCACCAAGTACGCGACCAAGTCCGAGAAAGGCACAGGCCTTGGGCTGTTCATTTCGAAAAACATTATCGAGGCTCACGGGGGCAGGATATGGGCGGAAAACAACAGCGATGCGGGGGCAACATTTGCATTCTCTCTCCCTCAACGCCTACTTGATAACAGCGAAGTGGGCCAACAGGCTGAGGCGGCCTGAGCCTCGGTGCCATAAGAAAGTTGTAATTTTGCAGCCAAAGAAAAAATCTAGGACTGTGAAACGCAGTGACTATGAAAGACAAGCAAAAGTTTCTTTGGATGGCGAAAATCCCCTTGAAGTAACGAAGTCAAAGAGGGCAACAGACTCTGAATATCCATCATCTGCTCTATATCAAGCACGAATTGACAGAAAAAAGCTTGAACTTGAAAATAGTCCGAATAGGAACGCAAATGGTCAGTTAGCCACCCAACACGAATGGCTCAAGAACAAAGAAATCGCAGGTTTGTGGGGACAATTAAATCCAGAGCTTCTAGTCAAACTAGCAGAAGTTTTGGGCAATCAAAGCATGGCCATACATGAGACGTATCATCAGCTTGCCGTATACATCCAAGAAACAAAATTCGCATCACTCCAATGGGTTATTTTCTACATGAAACTATGTCAGCAAGTACTCGACAAGATATTCATTTGCGCAAATTACAGGATGGTATATTTCTGTTCGGGAGCGATTCATAGGACCGTTTGCACGTGTGTGGATCATCTCGAGTTTTGCACTTGCCCTCTCCAAGCTGTGACCAAACGTTATGAAACGTAGCTCTTAGAATCCTCCCGCGCAAATGGAGCGACATATTGGTACAAAATAGGACTACGACCCAGAATTTTGCTTGAACGCATTACACACAAATAACATATGCCTTCAATGGGAATGTCCAAGCTCAAATACCCTGCCAACTTTTTATAGCATGGTATTCGACACTAATCTAACGTTTCAAAGCTGTGAAATTCATGACGAATAAGAAGACAAAGGTGCTTGTTTGTCCGAACTGCTTTTATCGCACTACAATTGATGTAGATTTTAAAAGTGATCTTATCTGCAACAACTGCGGGTATACTATGAGGGAGAGCAGTACTGGAGATGTATGAAAGAAGGTATACACGCAGTTACTTTTATTCAATAATCCCGAGTCACAAGTTTATGGCAAAGACAGCCGAGCCTACTGATGATATCAAACGAAAGGCAGTGTTCATAGCACTGAATAGGCTCGGCGAAGAGATGTTTGAGGTTATCAGATATCACTTGCATCGGTCGTATGCTATCAGTTTCGATCCTGATGATCCCTCAAAATTTTCACTTGAACAACTTCACTTCGCGCTGTCGGTAATGCTAGGTCAGGGTACTGCCAACAATGTACTCCGCCAAGTAACAGACGAGATTCGTGAATTAATGCAATATGATCCTCTGCCAGCTGATGCGAAAAGTGCAAATTCTTCTTTTCCAAATGAGTCACTACCCTCTTCTATGGCGTAGTTAGGTCCAGTGCGCATCTAGCGCCAAAATGCTTAAAGAATAATTCACCTGTCTTGAAGATGCCTCATGATGTGGGCGGAGTCGAATTGGATTGGCTTCGCCCTATTCGAAACATTCAGTTTTTCCTCGGCGCGCTTAATCATCCAACAATAATAATCTATACTTCTACATCACCAGCTTATGGTCGCACTCGATGTTACCAAATCGCTTAATATCAAGTCCATCAGGATGCTCCGATGCCGCTGTGTTGATGTTGTTAGGCAGAACAGCGAGAAACCGAGTCTCATCTTCGGTCAGGAACGTTCCAAGTGGCGGGATCTACGGAGCACACGTACTACCCACAACTGCCTGACCACACACACATTACACCCATCATCCACTACGTTGAAGGACTTTGCTCTATTTCTAATCATGAAATCCCCTTTATTGCCTAGGATATCCTGAGCGATTGTAGTCGAATTCTCTCTTGCCTCACCAGGCTTCATGAGAAGGAGGAGCAAGTTCCAGGTGAATTTGGCAACATGATAATAACTAACAGCAGCGGTTCATACTGGATTGAGAGCATAATGCCTGCAATTTCCGAGTCTTGAAAACAACGTGTTTTATATGGTACCAAATCTCGGCATAATATCCTCTTTCTCTATAGACTCTACAAGCACAAGCAATTAATACAAATTCTGTAAATGTTGAAAGTCCATGCTAGACCTCTGCTGCAGGTGTGAGATTAGACAGGCCAGCATTTTTCAGGAGAGCGGCGACTATTGCCTAGAGTGCTGGCAGGAATTAACACATAATGCGATCTCGTAATTGTGCGAATTTGCGTTCGGCGACGCGGGTATGCATTCCTGTTTCGATTCTAGCAATTTGGACTGGTCTCGATCATCGAGCTTAGGAATCGCAATAGTTTCTTATCGTGTATTGAAGACAGGCGCACAAGCAATTGGTCTAGTTGGTGTAGGGTCGGCTCAAGCTCTCGTAACTTGGCAGTGTTCACTCCAAGCTTATCGAGGCTATCATACGCCTCCTCTTTGTCGTATGAACAACCCATTATTGCTTGCATTCCTTCAGAGGCGGTAACGCTGGGGAGACTAAAAAGTGCGAAGACTTTGGTGTTAAGTAACAAGCGGTATGTGCTTCAATCATCATAAAACAAGCGAACTATGTCTCTGCAGCTTAAATAGAACTATGTTCTATACTCATATCCCCCTCAATGGCAAAATGTCATCTGTGTGGTCGTGAATCGCCTTTTGTAAATCCGTGCTCACACGACGAATTGCCACACTGCCCTGACTGTCATGGGAAGGAACCCAAAATTCTGCTATAGCTTTTGCTCTAGTTGTTGCCTGCAAGTAATACTTTGCGAGGGAGAACAAGAACTTTATTATAGAACAGTGTTGCACATGATGGACAGATGGGGCTTAGTTTTACCTCAAATGGACAAGAAATTCATAATGATATCATTGTCCAGAGCGAAGACCACCTTGCAACCTATATCAAGTATCGCTATTCATTGAGAAATTATTGCTTCAAGTGCAATAAGCCATTTGCTAGTCTCACAGCGTTCAGAAATCACAAGCAAGAGATGCACTCGTATTGACAAACAGCGCTTCCTCGTCTGGAAAGCCAGGAAATAGAAAGAGGCAATACAGGTCAATCTATCATATTTATGCTGAAATGCTCAGAGTCGCCATTGAGCCCACATTAAAGACAAAGATTATGTACCGCGCATATGTCAGCTCCAGAACCTACAAGGACCATCTTGATGAATTGCAGCGAAGAGGGTATTTGGAGGTTGACGATACCACTGGGCTATACAGAACAACTCCGGCTGGGAAGAATTTTATTCAAAGTTATGAGAACTTGGAAATTTAGAACCTAGGTGCCAAAAAGTATTGGCAGGCGTGTGTATACGCATGTCATAGCTCCGCATTTGGCAGACAGACATCACAGTACTTCTGTAGTACTTCGACTCCTTCTACCTCGAAAATTGCATCTACAGTTGCAGGAGCAGAACATCGCACACACGAGCCATTGCCTCGCTTGCTTCGAGCTGCTGGCCTTACAGTTGATGGTTTCACTGTCTTCTTGAACACCTGTTCATATAGTATACCAAACTCTGTACGTATCCTCACGCTTATTGAATGTGTGTATGTGCCAAATAGCATACCCAAATTTTCATACATGGCACGCAAGATCCCGCGCACTTTTATCAGACTTGACAGAGAGGATCTAGCTTTTTTGCGCGAATCAAAGGTTTTCATGAATGATAACGAAGCTATTAGATGGCGTTTCAAGTTTGTCCGGTTCTATGGC
>DATEIL010000154.1:0-3491 GCA_035279085.1 Nitrososphaera sp. | reverse complement strand
GGTGGCGTCGAGCAGCCGGCCGATCACCGGCCCGAAACAACAGTCATAGCTCGTGGGCGTGCCGTTTGTTATCCAGGAGGAGCGCTCAAGCCCGGCACCCATGTCAATAATCCGGTTGGGCATGGTGCGGTAGTCGTTTTCATTGCCTTCAAATTCTGTAAAGACTGCATTTCCAAGCTCAAGGCCGCGGACAAAGAATTCAAGCGAATAGCCAAATGCCCCTGCACCCATCCACACGTCTTCGACAAAGGTTATTTCCTCCGGCGCGATTCCAAGCCCCTTTGTGAGCATGCCATAGTCTAGGTCTATGCATCTGTCCTTCCAGTACCCCCCGTCAGCGTCGGCATTGCATGTCTGCCCTATCATGCAGAACCCCGTGTAATGCCGGCCACTGAGCCCCACGTTTTCAATGTCGTTGAACCGCAGACACATCTGGGGAACTACGAGCGGGTTTGCAGGAAGTTCAAAGACTACCTTGTTGCCGACGATTCGCTGAAAGTCAACAATGGAGGCGATGGTGAAATAGAGGTCATCGCGCCACCTGCATACGACAGGATAGCGCCTCACAATAGAGTGATCGTTTGATCGAAAGAACTTTTCAGTCTCCTTCCAAGCTCCGACATAATCCAGCCTTTTCGCTGTCGGCGGCCTGCCGATAAAGCTGTAGGATTCATGGTCTGGGCAGAACTGCCTTGACTGGTCAAGGGTCCAGAAGAACTTGTCGCACCTGCCGCATTTGCGCCGGGAAAAACCGAGCCTGTCGAATAGCTCGACCTTGTAGTATCTATCAGGATTTGATGAAAAGAGAGCCGCTAGTTCCTTTTTCCCCAATCGAAGGTATCTCGTCGTACCCTAACAAAATACCGTATTAATGCTTTCGTGAAGTGGGAGAACGATGAGAAAGGAAAAGGATTGAAAAAAGATGGAAGAGAAAATGGGATCAGGCTTTTGCCAAGGAGCTTTCTATGAACTTTACATAAGTCTCCTTTGGAGCCGCTCCTATAGTCCGGCCAACCTCTTTTCCGCCCTTGAACAGGATCAAGGACGGGATGGACCTTATGCCATATTTCATTGCGACTTCCTGGTTCTCATCCACGTTGAGCTTGGCTACTTTGAGCTTGCCGGCCATGCTGCGGCCTATCTGCTCGACTGCGGGTCCGACCATCCTGCAAGGTCCGCACCACTCGGCCCAAAAGTCAACGAAAACGGGAATATCTGATCCGAGAACTTCTGAATCCCAAGTCTTTGAAGTGACATGGGTCACCGTGTTTCCTTCTGCTTTGCTTTCCATGGTGAAAAATTGGACTAGAAGGTATTTTAACCCTATTGAGAGTGAGTGGCGGTTAGTTGCCTCTAGCGCCAAACGTCAGGAATTCTGCTATCAGCTTGATAACAAAGGCCATTCCGCCGACTGCCATCATGCCCATAAAGACAAGGCGAAGGTGCTGAGAATAGTCTTCCTTGCTGGTCTTTTTTGCCAGCCTGAGTGTCTGGATCATCTCGGTTATCCTGCGCTCAACTACTGCCAAGTCAGGATGCACTGCCCCAATGCGCTATATAAAACATCTGCTGGTTACCGGCTGATTGTTGATGACTGCGATACCTGCACAGTATAAAGCGGCTCCTTCTCGGTCCTCTGCATCTCTACAAAAGTCTCGGTGTTCTGGATTCCCTCTATCTTGCCGACCCGCTCTATGACTACGTTGTGCAACTCCTCAAGGGTATGGGCACTCACGCTCACTATCATGTCGAATCTGCCGGTGACCTCAGAGAGCGACCTTACCTCAGGTATCCTCATTAGTTCCGCGTGAATGGGCTCCTTGAGCTTGGGGTCGCGGTTTATGCCGACGGTGGCCTTGACATTGATGCCCAGCATGTTCTCATTCACAATGACTGTGAATTTTTTCACGAGGTTCCTCTTTGTCAGCCGCTTTATCCTGCTGTAAAGCACTGATGCATTAATGTTCAGCTTTTTTGAAAGCCGGGGAACCGATATGCTGGCGTCCCTTGTCAGTTCTGACAAGATTCTCATGTCAAGCTCGTCGAATTTGTGCATATACTGTAAAGTTACAAGGCAGTGTTAATAAACGTAATTGGTTAGGTTTTGAACTGTTAAAAAACAATTACTTCTTACGCAGATAGTAGAATCCTGCAATTCTTATGATCAAAGCTATCAAAAACTACCATGTAAATATTTGTGAGTCAAACCGATGTTCTCACAAGATACCTGCCAAATATTTCAGCCTTTTCAGTCAATACCACGCGTCTTTATTCTCTCTGTCGCTCGTACGAAATATCCGGACGCTTTAGTAGCCGATGTGTCAGGGTCTCACATAACTTAGATTTTAAATCTAAGTCCTTATATACGGGTCCTTCTATATGTAATTTAGACAATTAATGACTAGTGAGGAACTGCTGCTTGGAGGAAGAACTCGTTTTCGAGTAATTCAAGCGCTAGCAGAAGCAAAGCAGCCTGTTACAGCCTATCAGGTTGCCATCACTACGGGACTGGATTCTGCCGCCACGTATAGGTGTCTAATGGAATTTGCTAACTTTGGAATTGTCGAATCAGAGAAAAGAGATCGCAACCAGACAATCTATAAACTTTCTAACGGAGCTGGAAAGGCCGCAGCTGAATTTCTGCATTCAATACTACAAAAGAAATCAGAGCCAAACGATCTTGAAGAATGGATCTCTCCAAAAATGCGGTCTGAAAGAATGGCAAAGATTATGAGATTGGATAAGGGTAAACTTGCAGCTTCACCCTTTATTCAATCGAGCAAACGAAGGAGTGTTGATCAGCTCATGTCCAAAAGAACACCGGGGGAACTAACTGCCCTGATCAAGTCTTCAAAAATAGCTTTTGATGGCTACTTTTTCCAGGAAGAGGGTAGCTACGTCATGAAGGAGCAATAAATGATAGAATCAGAGACACAAACACGGGAGCGGTTCAAGACATCGAAGGAATACAAAGAACTAATACAGGAAACTGATCTATTCAAACGAAGAATAAACTTTCTCGCATTCTTCACGATGAAGCTGAAAGAGAACGGTGCAGATGCCATCTTGGTAGGCGGAGAAGCCATAGATGTCTACACAGGTGGAACATTTGCCACTTCCGACATAGATCTGGTGGTAGATGACAAGACTGTAGCCGAAAGGCTGCTAAACAGATTTGGATTTGGAAAAGAGGCTAATGGACTTTGGCTCAACAAGGATCTTAATATTGTCATCCAGGTAATTACGGAATCTTATTCCGGAGACACTAGGAAGGTAAGAAAATTCAAAATTAAGGAATTTGAGTTAAAGGTGGCGGCTCCGGAAGACCTGATCCAGAATAGACTCTATTCTGCAAAATTTTGGAAAAGCAACCCACAACTCGATCTTGAGCAAAGTATCGCACTATTGACATTATTTGAGGGATCGATTGATAACGAATATCTGGATAAGATAGCCAAGAAAAATGATATCGAAGACTATTTGGCAGAGGC
>DATEIL010000153.1:0-5583 GCA_035279085.1 Nitrososphaera sp. | reverse complement strand
TACAGGAGTGTATCGGGCAAAATCCGCTTGAGATGCAATGACTGTGGCAAAGAACATGAAGTTGTGCTTCGGCACAATATTGCCAAATTTATTGGAGCAACTCTTTCGTTCAAGGAGATCAGCTAGCACAAAGAAATGTGTTAGCCCTTGTATTGTAAAATACTCTAATTCGAGTGATTGTGCAGGAAGGCGCTGTTGGTAAGGATATCAACGCAGGACGCAGAAATCAACGCATATTTCAATCTGTACCGACGAGGAGAGAGGAAGTGCAAAAGAGCAGAGATAGAGCGATATTTGTTATTATACAGAGACTCTAATTTCTTTACCTCATACATGGAAGTAAAGTGGGGATGCTACTGCGATTGATAGGGAAAGCAAGAGTCATCACCGCTGGTTTCCGCACAAAAAGATAACCCCTATTTTCTAGGTCAGTAGGGATATTTGATTACCAATCATTGACGGTAAGCGGGTTTCATGGATCGTGTTCTACGGGGAAATCTTGACTCACCAGTGTCTGCTTGCTCACGTTTTCTCGCATTTTCTGTTTTGTCTGAGACGACTGCTGAGCTGTATAATAGATCCCATGATCATTCTTTAGGTGGCTGAGGAAGGCAACTCCATTGTTTACGTTATCTCGCACAATCAGCCCTCTGCCACATTCGCTACATCGGATAACATGCTCGTCGGATTCAACTTCCACAAGTCAGATTATGACGTGACAGCCATATTAGCAGATTGGTGTATGTCTAGATATGATACGATGCGAATCGATGCGATTCTTCTAAACACCAAGGGTGGCGCCAGAGAGTTCCGGGCCCATACTGAAATACTTACTGAGAGGTCGTGGTCCAAAAAAGACCCTTCTAGAACCCCAGAGTCAGGAGAGACTCAGAATTCGGCGATATCTTTTCATGATTCAGGTCGGCAGATCATAGCCAACTATGCACAATTGCTCCGGTTTTACTCCAGCTGCAAGGGCTGCGCTAATCCACTCCGATTCATTCTCACTTGCAGGATCGCCCCGGCCCTTGTATTCTATGAAAATAAAGTCGTCTCTTTCTCCTCCTTCCTTCCATGCAAAGACATCAAAGAACCCCGAAAGCCTGCCTCCATTTTGTTCTTTGATTGCTTGAAACTTTTCAGATGCTTTTGGCGGCAATGCTGGTGGCACTCCAGTCGGAGGCATGCCAGACCAAAGCACGTCTGTCCGTCCATGACTATGAAAAGAATCAACCCAGACCCCTTTCCATTGGTCTTTCTCCAGGTACCGAAGTATAGCTAGCTCGCCAAAGATTACACGTCCGTCATGAACCAAGACTGGCTTGCTTAGATAGGCCTTGTCCTCAAGAATATCCAAGACCCTTGAATTCTTTATTTGCAGAAGGGTTGCCGGCGGAAAATGGATCTTTAAACCTTCAATGCGGATCTCTCCATTGTCGGTTTTCCGTGTTACTTGCCTCCTCTCAAAGGCCAATTTGCGTAGCTTGTCCAAGTGATTCAGTCCGACACCCGTAAACTAAAGTGTTGCCGCCAGCTTTCACTACGGCATAATCAAGGGAGCGTATAGGCACATGCGTGTTTTTCCTTCTATCTCCCTCTTTCATGCTCGATGCCGGCTTGTACTTTAGAGACTTTAGCACCAAGACTGCCTTTATTTTGAGTCAGCGCAAGGGTGCTGACCCTGGCACCATACACCTGTGCCTAGCTCTGTAGCTAGCGCAGGTCGTATTTTGCTTCGGATATGTGCTTGTCACAGAACCTCTGGATTACCACAGCATCGGGGAGCTGGAATAGAGCCTCGGTTGTCGCAGGGGCTGAACAGACAATGCAGAATCCGGGCGTTTTGTTAGTTCCGTTTGCGGCGGGTCTCGTTTGAAATGGTTTTACCACGCCTTCTATATTGTGCCATCCCTTATCTATACCTGCTAGTCCTCAAATTATGGTAGAATGTATTTGCATTCCCCGTATGAATGAGAACATGAGGCAAATTAGTGCCAAATAATGGGAACTATTGACCTGAGAATGAGGCCAGGCTCACCTGCCCGTGCTCTAATTGCCAACTTGGGCAGAGATGATATATAATTATCCGCCTGCTCCTTCGTGTTGGCCAGGCGAACGCCGGTCTGCATATATCCTCTGGCTAACAGGAGATATTGGTTTCACTTGTCTAAAGTCTTGGACATGAAATCAATTTTTGCTTGGGAGAAGGTTGCTCGCTGTCCTTGCGGCTGCGGCGCAGTTAGGAATGCCATATGAAGGATCCGGACAAAAGGCTCACAATTTGCTTTGATGTCGGGTCTCTCTAGCACCTGCCTACGCTGCATCACTTGCAGGGACACTGAATTGTCCCGAGCCAAAAACTATAAACTCACTCTGCATAACATACAACAACCTGCCACATATGCAAGGTCAGCAAGTTTCCTACGACATAGTTGCTGTGACTGCCAGTGCATAGCAGGGTAAAACCGAATGCAAAACCTCCGCCATGAGTTGCACAGATGGCATACTCCCTTTATGCCAATGTTAAAGAGCATCTTGAAACAGATCATCTACATGGCGTCAAAAAAAATTGATAGGAGAGAGTACGACCAGCTGGACTCTCTAAGCTCCAGCCCGAACCCGGAGACTAGCAGACTGAGCATTATCCTCAAGAATCTCAAGGAGCGTGTAGAGTCCCTTGAAAGAAATCAGACTGAACTGATGGACAAGATAAATGTCCTTGAGAAGAAAGGGTAGTTTGGCCGGTCAAGACGCGGGGAAAATACCTACCGGATATCTTGAAGTGACTTAGTAGATATATGCTATTTACATGCAAGAACTGCGGTAAACCGGAGGTCTTCCTAAAGGTAGCAATGATGATTGTTGCAATCACGTCAGGGAAGATTCCTGCATCATGAAGGTCAAGTGCAGAATCTCTTTCGGAGTGCTGCAATCGAGATATCTCTGCACTCCACGGCGCCACCTCCCCTTAAGACTGTACTGAATTTAAAATCAGAATCAGAATATTGATGTGGGGTGTGTGGGACGTCTGCCTGCAAAAAAAATCAAGCCATCTGGATAATAGAAGATATGCCCAATTGCATTCTTTAGCCGTACACAATGCGGTTATCTTGTTCTAACCCAAGTTTGGATGTGAGGTCTTTTAGCCTATTTCTGATAGTCACCTCTGTAACTCCAGCAGCATCTGCTATTTTCTTTTGGCTCATGTTCTCTCCGTTTAGCAGGCAGGCAATGTAAAGGACGGTAGCGGCCAGGCCCATAGGAAGCTTGCCCGCAGAGATGCCTTTCTTGACAACTTCGTTCATTGTATGCATTGCCACCCGCTTGGTTTTTTCACTCAGCTGTACGCCATTTGCAATTTTGGCGACACATTTCAATGGATCCACCAGAGGCATCTTGATGTCAAGTTCTGAAATCAATAGTCGATACCCTCGAGAAACGGATTTTCGCCTGATGTTTGTCGCATCGGCAATCTCGGTCAGAGTCCGTGGTGCACCCAATTCCCGGCATGCTGCATATACTGCCGCCGCAAGGATGGAAGATGTTGACCTGCCCCTAGCCAAGTGCTTCTCCTCCGCCTTTCTATATAGATACGCGGTCTTTTCCATAACAGCGTCAGTGAGCCCGAGTTTGCCTTTAAGTCGGCCAAGCTCGCTAAATGCTGTAATGAGGTTTCTATTACCGTTGCCATGAATTCGGAGCCTAAGATCCCATGTTCTGAGCCTGTCTATGCGCCTATTCATCGAGGTATCAAACCTGCGCCCAGAGGAATCAGTGTTTTCCTTTCCGATTACCGTTGACAGCCCCATGTCATGATGTGTTAGGCTGGATGGAGGTCCTGCCCTTGACCTGTGAGCATTTGTATCCTGGTCAAACGCCCTCCATTCTGCACGACTCTCCAGGGCCTTATCTGACAGAACTAGACCGCACTTGCTACATGCTACCTCGCCTGATTCAATATCTGTCACGAGACTTTGGTTATCACCACAAATGCTACAGAACAGGACTAAAGATTTCATAAGCATGACGACGGACTATTACCATTATTCTTGGAACTTGAGTACTTGCTAACAGTATATGATGAACAACCAGCCTATATAAGGAGCAGCAATCATGCAAGGTCTTCACAATTCGACATAGAGAGAAGCGCCTACGACGTGCCCAGCATCAATTGGTCCAAAAACTGTCTTGTGCCATTTCTTCGTTTGGGGCGGATGCACGTAATTCTCATGTGCTATAACATCCTCGGCTGTTCAGTTTTCAGAAGCCTTTGAAGTTTGGACACCTTCCAAAAATTTCCGGAGCTGTCCTTCCATCTCTTGAAGCGATGACTCTGAACGATAATGCTCTAGTATTTCATCTATTCCTATCATTACATGATGCAGTGCCAGTTCAGCGCAGACCTCGGCTATGGGATTACTCATTCCCCTGACCACGTTTTTTCTATCCACATTTTGCCTTTGGCCGTGATTTCCCAGCGACCGTCGGGATGTGACATCCACCCATTATGAGCGAGAAAAGCGGTCCAGATCTCTACAATCTGCTCGTCGCCATCAAATTCCTTTACAATCTCGTCTCGGAACTTTCCTTCGTCCAGACGCTTCAAGACATGCAGCGCCTGCACTAAACCCTTCATGTCCGCAGGCCTTGTTTTTCTCTTATCGCTTTGGGTTGCAGACGTGGAGGTTCAAACCGCCCAC
This sequence comes from Nitrososphaera sp., assembly GCA_035279085.1. GTDB lineage: Archaea > Thermoproteota > Nitrososphaeria > Nitrososphaerales > Nitrososphaeraceae > Nitrososphaera. The sequence goes on along the minus strand of DATEIL010000153.1, from coordinate 883 downwards.
CATTTTAATGATATACAATTTTTGCCTCACACCTAATATGACGTTCTAGTATAAAGGCTTGGCAGTAAGTCGGCGCCGCGTCCTGGCCTTTGTCAAAAAATGTAGGGTCTATCGTGTTAGATCTTTACAATTGCTCTTTACCGGTGCAGGTGCGTGGTATGCAATGACAGACATAAAAAAAGAAATCAACAACGCTGGCCAGAACCTTGAGGCCAAGGCTGAAACAACCAGAGATTACCCTGAATGGAGACCTAGCTATGAGACTCTGAACAGGGCAAAGGTAAAGGCACACGATGCCGCCGAAGCCTTCAGGCGAGACCTCTAAACACTTTTTTTCACATTATTCATCAAGAGTCAGATTTTCCTCACGATAGTCACCTAGGCGGGAGGAGTCGCGTTCCATATCCAATTAAGATGAATTCAGATCATGGGGAGCCTAAATGTGTAAGCACGCAATAATACCAGGGCTTGTCCGCACTTTGTTCTGTCAATGGATCAGAAGATGCATGTTATTTTGGCTTCAACAAAATGTCGGAGTAGTTCAGAGGTTATGCCGTCCTTTCAATTGAGGCATCATTGAGATCAGCACAAGATTCACCAGCACGCTCTGCCTTTGCTTTCAAATCCCCAATGCCTTCTGGTGAGGCTTTTAAGCTGGCGCATTTGTCATCTCCCCGGTACTGCGAGCAATAGCATCAATAATAGCAATAGACGTGCAATGTGTAGAATGTGTCGATTCTTCTGACATTGGAGGTAAAGCAGAAGAGATAGCAACTGACGCGGTGGGTGGCTCTGAGATACAGGGAGTTACAAAACTAATTTTTGGACAATGTTCAGCAGACAGCAGTGAATCATCGGCAAATATTGACCCGACCAAGTTCCG
>DATEIL010000152.1:0-6230 GCA_035279085.1 Nitrososphaera sp. | reverse complement strand
CAATGTTGGGTACAAAGCTGCTGAGAAAGAGGTTCGAGCCAGTAATGGCAAGTGAATTCAAATATAACATGGAATCCTTGGGGCCGGATACGGCCGTAATAGCAATCTCGCAGAGCGGCGAGACTGCAGACGTGCTTGCGGCCACAAAGCAGGCAAAGGCCGCAGGCGCCAAGATACTTTCCATAGTCAATGTTCCCACGTCATCACTTGCAAGGACTTCTGACGCGTCCTTGGCGATTAACAGCGGACCGGAAATAGGAGTGGCGGCCACAAAGAGCTTTACCGGCCAGGTGTCGCTTGCGTATGCCATCTTGGACCGCATGAGCGGAGGCAGGCTGGGCTATGACCGCAATGACGTAGCGGCCAAGATTACAAACCTGCTTGCAGGAGCTGAGGGCATTGAGCGGCTCGTCAAGGTTGCGGTGCCTCGCGTAAATGACATCTATTTGCTCGGAAGGTCGATACATTTCCCAATTGCACTTGAGGGCGCGCTAAAAATGAAGGAACTTGCATACGTCCATGCAGAGGGAATAGCAGCGGGGGAGTTGAAGCATGGCCCGCTTGCGCTCATGGATAGAAACGCCGTAGTATTTGTCTTAAACCCGGAAGACGAGACCTACTGCGACACCCTATCAAGCGCCCACGAGGTCAAGGCGCGGGGAGCCAAGATAATAGGCATCTCAAATACAGCGCATGAGGTCTATGATGCAATAATAGAGATCCCAAAGATGGATAACGAGCTGCTTTACCCGCTTGTAGAGATAGTTCCGCTGCAGCTGTTCTCGTACTACCTTGCACTCCAGAACAACACCGATCCCGATTTTCCGCGCAACTTGGCAAAATCGGTCACAGTCAGGTAAAAGTATATTTACGTTTGACGGATATAGCATTGAGATAGAGTGAGAAAGATATGAGCGGCGCCAGTGAAGAAATCGTAGCATGTGAAAATTGCGGAAACCCCATCGATTCCTGCATGTGCGCCTGCCCATATTGCGGACAGGTTGACTCTTGCGAATGCTGCCTGTACGATGCGGCCACCGGCGGCTAGTTTCTTCCACCCCCCTTTCCTCTAAATTATTAAGTAGGTAAAGAGGAAGTACACATGCGTACAAAAATGTCGTCCAAGACAGTGACAAATGACCTGAGCTGGGTGATAGGCGGGGCGCAGGGAAGCGGCGTTGATTCTGCTGCAAACATTTTCTCGAGAGCCTGCGCCGCGGCTGGGCTGCATGTTTTCGGCAAGCGCGAATACTACTCTAACATCAAGGGAGAACACAGCTACTTTACGGTCAGGGTAGACGAAAAGCAGATCCATTCACACATAGACGGCATCAACATGCTGGTCTCATTTGACGCAGAGACTATTTTCCGTCATTTCATCTTTGTCACGCCGGGAGGAGGCATTGTTTACGACCCAGAGCTGGTTGAAACCACCATTGACGAGGTTCCCACCCTGGATGACCAGGCAAAAGACAGGATAAAGAGGACCTTGGAGCAAGATGGCAGGGGTTCGAAGGTACAGGATGCCTTGGATTTTGCTGCAAAGCGTGGCGCGACTGCATTTCCCTTGCCGTTTATGCAGCTGCTTCAGGAATTCGCCCAGAAGGTCAACGAGCCGGGGCTGTCAAAGCTGACAAGGATGGTAAATGTCATGGCACTTTCGGCATCAATGTCAATTCTTGGTTTTGAGGCAGAGATACTCAACAGGGCAATCCAGTTCATTTTCAGGGCAAAGAAAAAGGTTGCCGATCTAAATGTCGGCGCATCAAACCATGTTTACGAGTATGCGGCTTCAAAGTTTACAGGGGGGTCGTTCGCCTACTCCCTAAAGACCAGGCCACCGGACGCCAACATGATCATTATCCAGGGAAACCAATCATCAGCAATGGGCAAGATGGTTGCAGGATGTCGATTCCAGACATACTACCCGATTACTCCGGCGTCAGACGACTCTGAGTTCTTGGAATCAAACGAGATCCTTGACCTGAACGATTCCGGAACGAAAGGTTCGACGGTAGTGGTCCAGACCGAGGACGAGATTGCAGCAATTGCGATGGCAATAGGCAGCGCTCTGACAGGGGCCAGGTCTGCCACGGCCACATCAGGACCTGGATTTTCCCTCATGGCCGAGGCGCTCGGGTGGGCGGGGATAAACGAGGTACCACTGGTGGTATCTCTATACCAGAGGGCAGGGCCATCCACGGGACTTCCGACGAGGCACGAACAAGGAGACTTGCACTTTGCAGTCAATGCAGGCCACGGAGAATTTCCTCGGATAGTCATCGCATCAGGCGACATTCAAGAGAGTTTCTATGACACCATCAAGGCATTCAACTTTGCCGACAGGTATCAGATGCCTGTCATCCACGTACTTGACAAGGCGATTGCAAACAGCGTCACTACTTCCCAAAACCTGGTGCCGACGAAGGTGAAGATCGACAGGGGCTCGATCGTGACGAAAGTAAACGAGGAAGACAAGGGAGTTGCAGGCAACTATTTGCGATTCAAGCTCTCGGCCAGCCCAATAAGCCCGCGTGTGGTGCTGGGAACAAAGGATGCCATCTTTTGGAACACAGGCGACGAGCATACGGAGGAGGGCCACATTACGGAGGATCCCGAGCTCCGCGTCCAGATGATGGACAAGAGGATGAACAAACTTGAACTCGCCCTCAAAGAGATACCAGACGAGGACAAGGCGATCACCTATGGCAAGGGCGACGACGTTGTGATTATGGGCTGGGGATCCACAAAGGGTGTGATACTCGACGCGATGGAGAAGCTCCGGAGCGAGGGCTTGAACGTCAAGTTCGTCCAAGTGCGGCTAATGAGTCCGTTTCCCGTAGAACTCGTCAATAAAATGATTGCCGGCGCAAGAAAACTGATCGGGATCGAAATGAATTATTCCGGCCAGCTGGGCTCACTTTTGAGACAGAACACAGGAAGAGACTATGACTATAGGATCGTAAAGTATAACGGAAGGCCCATGTCGCTTGACGAGGTTTATAATGCCGTGAAGCGAATTATCAATGACAATGATAATGATGTCCCAAGGAGGCAGGTCCTAAAACATGGCGCTTAAGCTGGCTGACTACAAGACAGACGTGCATAATGATTGGTGCCCTGGCTGCGGCGATTTCGGGATTCTCAACGCGATTCAGATGGCACTGGCGGACATGCAGTTGCCGATCCACAAGGCCACCATCTTTTCCGGAATTGGTTGCTCCGGCAAGACGCCCCACTACATAAGGACATACGGAATCCACACGTTGCACGGGAGGGTGCTGCCTTTTGCGCAGGGGGCCAAGCTCGCAAACCCGGATCTTGATGTGATAGCCGTTGGAGGCGATGGGGACGGGCTGGGAATTGGTGCGGGACACTTTGTCGGTGCAGGCAGACGAAATGTGGACATGGTATACATCATATTCAACAACGCAGTCTATGGTCTGACCAAGGGTCAGGCTTCTCCGACCCTAAAGCTCGGCATGAAGACAAAGTCACTGCCGCAACCAAATGTCAATAATTCGGTCAACCCCATAGCGCTCGCCCTTATCTCCGGCTTTACATTTCTGGCCAGAGGCTATTCCTACGACGTGAGGCACCTAAAAGACCTCATAAAAAAGGCAGTAGAACACAAGGGCCTTGCGTTCATTGACGTCCTGCAGCCCTGCCCTACATACAACGATATTAACACCAAGGAGTGGTTCCAGGGGCTGGACAATATCGACGCCAGCACTGGCAGAATCATGCCGAGGATGTACAAGATGGAAGAATCAGGATACGACGGAATCGTACATGACCCATCAGAGCTGAACGAAAAGATGGCTCAGGTTGTCGCCAAGTCAAACGAATGGGGCGACAGGATACCGCTTGGCATCTTTTATCAGAACGAGCATATCCCCACATATCAAGAGCGGATCGAGGCCAGAATTCCAAACTACATAGAAAGCCCACCTGCACGACAGACAATAGCAGGATCTGATGGCACGCCGATAACAAACATTGACAGGTTGCTTGGCGAGCTTCGCGTAGACAAGTAAATCGGAGCGGTCAGTCGCCGTCCCTTTTTTTCCAGACGACAATTGACTCGTAAGCCTGTTGTCTGCATATTTGTCGCTCGGTTCGGCCTCTGGCTCATTGCAGCCTCAAGATCCTCTGTCCATATGGCTCGTCAAAGGCTTTGTCATGTAAAACTCCTCTTCAAGGTGCTGGCACACGCCCTCGTCGGTTGAAAACACCATTCTGCAGACAAAAAACTGAAAAAAAATCCAAGGTTACATTTTCAAGATCATCTTCTTCTTATTCATCTATCAATCCCACAGCTGACAGCAACTGTGGATGATGCGGGTTTTCAATTTCGCGCGTATGCGTCGGTGAGTCGTGCGTACCCAGTGATATCGGCATGATATTGGAGCAAGCCAGATTCGTGCAGTGTATACGCGCCAGTTATCTATGAAATGCGCCATAGCAACTTTACGGGTTCACCAACAAAGTGCAATATGGGCCGGAAGCCAATCAGCTAGCGTTCTTCAGTGCACCTGCAGCCGCCCCATATTGCGCTTTTGTTTGCAAACGCTTGCACTAGATACGTGGAATAGATAACTTTGCCTAGACCATGCTTTACCCAGCATTGAAGAACACGATACAGGTAAAGGGGCAGCAGGAAGGAGAAGGACAACAAGAACGACAATACTACCCGAGTTCAAATTCAAATTCAAGGCGGTCGACAGGCAATTCTCAAAATGCCGAGTCCATCAAGCCGGTTTTGATAAGGGTGCCGCAAGAACTTTTAAAGTCTCTTCAGGAGGAAGCTGCACGCAAGGACTCTAGCATCAATCTGCTCATGGTCGGCATTCTAAAGAAGCATTCCCGCTGGGGGCAATTGCAGGAAAGACTTGGCTTTATGCCCCTGCACAAGAGCATGGTAATCCAGCTCATGGACAAGCTCGACGAGCAGATGATTGAAGATATCGGCAGGAACCAGAAGGACCAGACAATAAAGGACGTCATACTATTCTCCAGTTCAGAGTATGACTTTGGAACGCTGGTCAGCTGGATAAAGATGAGGTGCGAGGTCCTTGGATTTCAGCTGCTGGTGCGAAATGATCCCCTCGCAGGCAGCATGTCAATAATAATCAACCACGGGCTCGGAATAAAATGGTCTCATTACTACAGAGGCATGTTTGAATCAGTCCTGCAGGAGGTGCTCAAGCCTGATGACTATGACAGCATGAATTTTAGCCTGACTGGTTCCTCCTTTGGCATCGTGATAACGGGATTGGCGGGACAGGAGTCCCGAGAATCCGACGAAAGCAAGCAGCATCGGACTTGAGGAAAAAACCAAAGTGGTCGTATCGACCACTTTATTTCTGATTATCCTTCCCCGCAGTTTATGACATGGAACCCTAGCTCTCCTCATCCTTTGCATATCATCATCTTCATCCTCATATCATCAACCCGTCTACTACCACAGGCAGAGCAAAATCGGGCTTGTATTCGATTTGGCAGAACATGAAAATGAACTACAAAAAGTTCAGATGCCACTGCAAAGGCTTGACGGCCCACAGATCTTTGGCTCCGATTCCGAATTGTCCTCAGAATGGTTTTCATTCTCCAAGCACAAGTGCCTTGGAAAAATAGGGAGGTTCTCCATCAATCAACAATCGATCCAGTCTCCATGTGTCGCAAAAAAATGCATCCGATCAAAGTGATATCAGTTGATACGATTTGAAATCTTGATGCGGTCTGCTCTTGCACTGTAAACGTCGTGAATAAAGCATTACTGCGATTGGCAGCGTCTATGGATCAAAAGCGCAATTTAAAGGGGATTGCAATAATATCGGCGGCTGTTGCGATACCGCTTGTCACAGCAGGCATTCTTGCCGTGTTTGCCAGCCAGCAAGGAAGAATTATTCTAGAGAACAATTCAGCATTTGCGTCAGATACAGTAAATGGAGCCGGGCTTGTAAAAGGCTACACTCCAAAGACGATCGAATACACATTGGTAGCAGAGGAAACTACGCTGGAAATAGCGCCAGATGTCCGCGTTCCCGCCTGGACCTATAATGGAACCATTCCAGGTCCGACATTGCGCGCTGTCGAAGGCGACAGAGTGATCATCAAGTTCATAAATACAACTCCTATGCCACATACCGTTCATCTGCATGGTGACCATGATGAATTGGACGACGGTGTGTTCCAAGAAGTACAGCCCAACGAGACTTACGTCTATG
>DATEIL010000151.1:0-4977 GCA_035279085.1 Nitrososphaera sp. | reverse complement strand
TGACTGTTGCTTTGGGCCGGTGATCGGCCGGCTGCTCGACACCACTGGCACTGACGGCGATTCTCAGATCCTCTCGAGATATTTCGAGGCGGTGTCGTCAAAGCTGGACACAGTCGGGAACATCAGGGAGCTGAAATCATTGATTGCAAAAGAGATGCGGATTGACGAGCAGGCACTTGCCAGGGTAGTTTCTCCGTATGAGGCCATATACACAGTCGCCGACCATATCCGCACCCTCGTGTTTGCCATATCAGACGGCGCGCTGCCGTCCAACGTGGGGGGAGGATACAACCTCCGCGTGATACTGAGGCGCGCCCTTTCGATCCTTGAGCGGCTGGGATGGACCGGAGTAAAAGTGGCCGACATTGCAGACATGCACATCGACTATCTCCGGGAAATGTACCCCGAACTTGAAGAGCACCGGAACGATGCCCGGACAATTCTCGAGCTTGAAGCGAGCCGCTACGTCGGCTCTCGGGAGCGCATGAATACGATTGCAAATACTCTAAAGTCGGGCAAAAAGGAGCAGGAACTGTCGGTAGACGACCTGCTGCGCCTCTATGAATCAGACGGCATAACTCCGGACTTTCTCTTGGAGCAGGGAGTCATTCAAAATGTTCCTTCCACTTTCTATACAAAGCTGGCGGAACTTCACAGCTCAAGCCAGTCCGGCGCCGCCGCAGCTGCGGGTGCAAACAAGCCGATTGCAGGTCTGGAGGGTCTGCCTGAGACTAGGCTGCTGTACTATGAAGACGAGTCCATCCGTGATTTTGAAGCAAAGGTGCTCAAGATAATCGGAGGCCGGTTCGTAGTCCTTGACATGACTGCATTCTATCCCCGTGGAGGAGGCCAAGAGCCGGATACTGGCAGGATAGAAGAGGCCGAAGTGCTCGAAGTGACAAAGCAGGCGAACAACGTCGTCGTCCACAGGATGAAAAATGATGATGATGCCTCCAAGCTTTCCGAGGGGCAGATAGTGCACGCAAGCGTTAACGCCCGCCGCCGGGACCTTGTCACAAAGCACCATACCGCCACCCATGTGCTCAACTCTGCGTCAAGGAACACGCTGGGCTCGTGGGTGTGGCAGAATTCGGCCTTCAAGGAAGAGTCCTACGGCCGGCTCGACATCACCCACCACTCCGCCCTGAGCAAAGAGGAAGTGCACAAGATAGAGCACAAGGCAAACAGGGTCATACGGGAAAACCATCCCGTAATAATCAAGACATACGACAGGGGCGACGCCGAGCAAGAGTTCACGTTCAGGATATACCAGGGAGGCGTGGTCCCGACAAGCAACGTCAGAATAGTAAACATTGACAACTGGGATGTCGAAGCATGCGGGGGCACGCACGTCCGTAGCACGGGGGACATTGGCCTTATCAAAATTGTCAAATCTGAGAGGATACAGGACGGTGTGGTAAGGCTGGAATTTGTAGCCGGCGAAGCTGCAGTTAACTTTATGCAGCAGCAGGACGGCCAGATATCGTTCATCGCCCAGACCCTTGGCTCAAGCAAGGAAAAAGTAGTAGAATCATTCAGCAGGGCCATCGAGGAAGGCGAGGCTGCCAAGAGAAAGCTCCGGACAGTAATTCGGAGCGTGGCGGCAGAGATGGCCAAGAGCTCGTCTTTGCAGGCAAAACCCCTGCCTTCGGGTGTCAGAATCTACAGAAGGTACGACGAAGAGCTTGACGAGGACTACCACATCGCAATCGGCGAGAAGGCGGTGGAGCTGGATCCACTGCTGGTCTATGCCGCGCTGATTTCCAAGGGCCCGGCGATAAGGGTGATAGTTTTTGCCGGCGAGCAGGCGCGCAAAAAGAATGCAAAGGCCGGCGAAATCGCCAAGCAAGTCTCTGCCGCGCTCGGCGGGTCTGGCGGCGGAAACGAGCGTTTTGGACAGGGAGGCGGCAGGTCAAAGGACAAGATAAAAGAAGCGCTACTCCTTGTCGAGCGCGCGGCAGGGGGATGATGGTGATAATGCTGTGACGGCAACAACAACCATGAGCGAAAGTATCGACTGGAACGCAATTGAGCAAAAATGGATCAAGCGCTGGGAAGAAGCAAGACTCTTTGAAACAAACCCAGACGATAAGAGGAAGAAATATTTTGTGACAGTCGCATACCCATATCCGAATTCGCCCCAGCACATAGGGCACGGCCGGACCTATACGCTGGCAGACGCGCATGCCCGCTATATGCGCATGAAGGGCTTCAACGTGCTATTTCCCATGGGCTTTCACTATACCGGAACTCCAATCCTGGGCATGTCCCGTCGCGTTGCCTCCGGCGACGCCGACTTGCTCGACACGTTCCGCAAGATATACCGGTTGCCAGACGACGTGATCTCTACCTTTGTGGAGCCGGTAAAGATAGCCAGCTACTTCCACAGCGAAATAAAGATGGGCATGAAGGAGATGGGCTACTCCATCGACTGGAGGCGCGAGTTCACAACCATTGATCCTGTATATTCCAAATTCATTTCATGGCAGTTCAGGATGCTCGAGAAAAAAGGCCTCATAGTACAAGGCTCCCATCCTGTCGGCTGGTGCCCTCGAGACCAGAACCCTGTCAGCCAGCATGACACGATGGGTGATGTCGAGCCCGATTTTACCGAGTACATAATTGTGAAATTCAAATCCGGCAGCACCATTTACCCAGCCGCGACACTCCGGCCAGAAACTCTTTTTGGCGTGACAAACATGTGGATAAACCCTGACGCAGAATATGTCGAGGCCCTGGTCGACGGCGAGCCGTGGGTCGTCAGCAAAGAAGCAGCGCGAAAACTAGAGTTTCTGGATCACAAAGTGGAGACTAGATCCGCGCTGAAGGGGAAGGACATCATTGGCAAGGTAGTGCTGTCAAACCCACTCACGGGGACTGCTATTCCAGTCTACCCTGCATCTTTTGTAGAGCCGGACAGCGGCACCGGAGTCGTAATGTCCGTCCCGGCACATGCGCCATACGACTATCAGGCGCTTGAAGACCTTCGGGCCTCAGACGCTGAACGGGCCAAGTACGGGATAGAGGGAGAAGTGGTCCGCCCTGTCAAGATAATCGAGTCTGAAGGGTATTTCGGAGTTCCTGCCGCCGAGGCTATCGTGACTAGCACGAGCAAGTCCCAGGCCGCCGCTGGCGGCCAGAAGCAGGATGATAACTCTAAGATACTGGACGTCGCAACCGACGAACTCTATTCCCATGAATTCTACAAGGGCAGGATGATGGACAATTCCGGCAAGTACGCTGGGTCAACAGTATCCTCTGCAAAGGCAGCAATACGGGAAGATCTCTTAAATTCAGGCAAGGCCGGAACCATGTACGAGCTCTTAAACCGGCCGGTAAGGTGCAGGTGCGGGGCTGAATGTGTAGTAAAGATACTCAACGACCAATGGTTCCTAAATTACGGTGACAAGGAGTGGAAGGCAAAGGTCCACGAATGCGCAAACGGGATGGACATCGTCCCGCAGGACATACGCCCGGAATTTGACTATGTCATAGACTGGCTTCGGGAAAGGGCATGCGCCCGCAAGACCGGGCTTGGAACAAAGCTACCCTGGGATCCAGAGTGGATAGTCGAGAGCCTTTCAGACTCGGTCATTTACATGGCCTACTATACGATTGCAAAATACGTCAATGGCGGCGCGATACCTGCCGATTCCGGGATCGGCGATCAGTTCTTTGACTACGTTCTGCTCGGAGAAGGAAGCGCGGACGCCGTTTCAAAGGAGTGTGGCATCCCCACGGCCACACTGGAACAGGTGCGAAATGAATTCCAGTACTTTTATCCCGTGGACTCACGCCACTCGGGCCGGGATCTTGTGCCTAACCACCTGACCTTCTTTATCTTCAACCACGTCGCGATATTTCCAAGAGAAAACTGGCCAAGGCAGATAGTTGTCAACGGCTCTGTGCTGATGGAGGGCAAAAAGATGTCAAAGTCGCTTGGCAATATCATACCCCTGCGTGCTGCGATCCGCGAGCATGGTGCAGACACCATCCGTCTTGCAATGCTGGTTTCTGCAGAACTCCTCCAGGATGCGGACTTTTCCTTTGATACCGCAAGGGGCATACGGTCAAAACTCGCCGCGATTTTTGAAATGGCAGCCAGGAGCGCTAACAGCAGCAGGACTAACCTTGATGGTGATGATAAAGATGAAGATGATGACGACAACGGCAACAGCGGTTCGCCGGCTGGCCCCGAAGACCGGTGGCTTCTAAGCCGGCTCCAGAGGATTGTGGAAGATACCACCTCTTCGATGGATCGTCTGCGGATGAGGGAGGCAATACACCACATCCTCTACACGCTTGACCAGGATGAACAATGGTATCTAAAGAGGGCCAATGCAAAGAGGACCGGCGGCAATGCGGCGACGCTTGCAGAATGCCTTTTGGTGCAGGCCCGGCTTTTGGCGCCATTTGCCCCGTTCACTTCTGAAGAAATCTGGGAACGCATGGGCGCAAATCATGACATCACTCTTTCGGGATGGCCAGTCGCTAACGAAAAGGCAATAGACCTTCCGGCAGAAGAGTCTGAATTTTTGATATCGTCGCTGCTTACCGACCTCCAGAGCATAACAAAGGTGACAAAAATAGTGCCAAAGAAGATAGCAGTCTACACATGCGCCCCCTGGAAGGCTGCGGTCTACAAGGCGGTGCTGGCCCATGTGCTGGCAGGCAAGACCAACTTTGGCGAAATAATGAAAGTACTTCTATCGGACCCGCAGACCGTGCGTGCCAAGACCGATCCAAAGCTGGTGCAAAAGATGATGGAAGACATTTTGTCATCGCCACTTGAAGCAAGGAGCAGGCGGCTAAAACTTGCTGAATTTGACGAGGGCAACGCGCTAAAGGACGCATCCTCATTGATATCGGCGGAAAATAACGGGGCGGAGCTGGTTTTCTATTCTGAAGAAGATCCACAAAGGTACGACCCGAAGCAAAAAGCAAAGTCTGCGAGGCCGTTCAAGCCTGCAGTCTATA
>DATEIL010000150.1:0-4891 GCA_035279085.1 Nitrososphaera sp. | reverse complement strand
TACGAACCATGACTCTGCACCGCAGTCGTATTATTATGATGATTATTATCATCCTGTCTATGATTCGTCACCTTTCATCCTCCCGATAACATGGGGAGCTGTAGCAGGCACTCTGATGTGGCGGGGCAAGGTCCGTTCAGCCTGGTGCAAGCAAGGCTATGACTATGACACTTTTAGATTAATGGCCCGAATGAGAGGAAGCCCGATCAGAGTCAAGCTTCTTAACAATATTACCACGGCAAAGAACAGGCTGCAGCTCGCAAAAGAGTTCGGTGTTGACTGGAAGACCATAGACAACCACATTGAGCTGTTGGCAAGAAACGGCCTTATTCGAGAAATGACAGTCGTGGGCACGTATAGGTACTACATAATAACAGAACACGGAAAAAGAATTCTTGCTCTTCTTGCTGCTCTGGCGGAAAAACCCGAGAGCCAGCTCGAAGGTCAGGTGGCGGCAGCAATCAACTGATCAATTTTAAGAATCCTGCTCTTCTGTTACGTCAACTACCAGGAAATCACACAGCTGTACAAGGACTGACCTGCCCACCAAATTTGACCATCCGCGAGAATTAGACTCGGCGGCAATTTCAAATTCCCGTGACCCCGAGCGTCCGCTCAGCGTGAGCGTCATGCTCTCAGCATCGAATTTCTGCAGTGTTCCTCTGGCTCCGCTCAGTATCATGCCTTTCCATCTCCTACGCGGTGTGTGGGTGCCGGATTATTCATCTTGAAGTGGAAAGATGTCGCCCGAAATATATTCAATGTCCTTGTCAGATGCGATCGACAGCAAAGTATCCAAATCTGACTGGACATCAAGCACAAAATGCGACCAATTCTGCAATAGCTCTGCATTCTTTGTCGATTAGATGTGCACTCGCCTGGCTGTCTAGAATATCTGGTCATCCATAAGCTGCGCATATACACTGCATGGCATTTTTGCGGCGAGTATCTTCACAATGTGAAGCATGATCTCTGCTGGTGGAGAAGCAGGTAGCGAATATTCAATAGAGCCGAACGCTTATCTTGCCCGACAGCATCGATTACGTTTTGATACTATGCCATCAAGAGTCACATTCACTGGTTTGAAGCGCTACCTTGCTGGAATCACTTCGTCCCATCTTGCCTGCGCTTATTACAGCCTGGAAATGGCAGCTACTCACTTGACATGATTCCTGATACGTCCTGTACGCTTGACGGGCTATATTTGCCAGCAGAAGTAAATTTCGTCCTCCGTGTTTTATCCTGCTCAAACTTGTCGACACTCCACATGTCCATTCTTACGGCATATGGGCCGTTGTATTCAATCAGGATTAGGTCATTGAGCCTGATGGTATATGGATCTGTCAGTGTAAACACATAGGGCTTGTAGGCGGTCGTCAAAGTGCTAGCTTGGATGGGCTGATCAAATATTGCTCGAGGAGCAGCGTTTGGATCATCCGACTTGTTCCTGATCACCGCAGTTATGCTGCCGGTAGGTGCAGTAGTCACTCTTTTGAGGTATACAGTCCAGCTCTTCAGCTGCTTGCCAACCAATGACGAGCCAAGACGAACCTCCACTCCAGCTCTTGTATCCCCATCTGGCTTTAGAGTCAAAGACGTAGTTCCCCCAGAAAGTGGGACGTTGTAAAATATCGGATCTGCAGGTCCGGATTCTATCTGGATCATTGCTCCCTCTGAGGGAACCCCTTGGTTGTCAAGGACATGGACCATATAGTAGCCGGGCGGCGCCAGCCTGCTGTTTAGAGGAGCAGAGACGATGACTTCGTCACTAGTCTTGCTCTGAATATCAAGCCATATCAGCCTCTGGTCCGTATTGTAGTGATGCGTCGTGGTTGAAACTTTGACAAGTGAAACCTTTTGGATGCTCAATGGATCGGGCGTTGGAATTGTGATGATGTCTCCATATTCGCCACCTGTTGGGGTTCCAGAGATCACTGGCCTTGAGGCAAAACAATAGTCCGGACTAAAGATTTCAGTCCTAGGTTCAAAATTGAATTCATTATATGATGTCCCCATTGTCCAGACCCTGCCATCTTGAAGTAAAATCGCGCCCGAGTGATACATTCTTGGGATTGTGTCTGCCTCAAACGGGGTGCTCCATGCCTCGGTCTCTGGGTCGAACAACTCGGGCACATAAACTGCCTGGGAAAGGAGGTTTGCCTTGCCGGTTCCACCAAAGATGATAATCTTGCCATCGGGCAGAATTACGGGGTTGCAATACCTGCGCGCATTTGACATAGAATGGATGTCTCTCACATTCAATGAAAATCCAGTTGAGTTTGGCTCAATTATGCTCGCCGTATCCACAGAAATTTCATCCGAAGTAGCCGATCCTCCACACACGAGTATCTTTCCAGGCTCCGTATCACTATTTTGCAAAGGTAGAAGAACTGACGTGCCATAGCTCCTCTTTTGTACGCTTCCGGCACCATGCCATCGATTTGTCTCAGGATTCCATACGCGCAACGTGGCGCCTTGGCCTACAAGTGCAACAAGGCCGCTGGGCATCAAATGCATTCTGGGGTAAAGACCAATCCCTCCAGGGGCAACACCCATGTTGGATCCGCCATAGCTGGGTCCAGGTGACCCGGGAACAGCGGCACAACCCTTAGAATCGCAGCCGACAGTATAAGTCCTGCTGGCGTTAGGATCGTATGAAATAGTCCAAGTATCAGTTGCTGGGTTATACAGTTCACTCAGAAGGTTGTGATAGCCGAACTCGTCATAGCCCTCCACGGTCAGAATTCTCTTGTCATCCAGTTCCAATAGAGTCGGATACCATCTTCCATGATGCATTGAGGTTCGCTCGATAAATTGCTCTTGATCGATATCAAACTCGTAGGCGGCATCTAAGCCCCAGTATCTATTGTTTGGGCTGAATCGCCTATAATTAGTAGTTCCGCCTGCAAATAAGATGTTGCCATTTGCGAGCGGGGACTGACCACAGCAAAAAAGGTCTTTATCTACTTGTGGCAATATTTCGTGGTGATCACCGTTGTTGGGGTTCCAGATTCCAGCACGGAAGTTGTGATCATTCCATGATGGGACATGCCAGCCTGATCCACCGACGTATAGCACTCTGCCATCGCGAAGAAGGGCGACGTGGACTGCATGACCAAAAGTGTCAGGTCCGCTAGACCAGTGTATCAGCGATTGTGCCATTGCCTGTCTTTTAGTACTATTATTATTTTTTGGAGCAAGCGAGCTAAAACCTGCAAGGCCGGCGAATGCGACAATACCGCCGGCAGCAATGAACTTTAGAAACTCTCTACGAGTGACCTTTGGCACGAGAGTAGAATCTCCTACATTTATTTCAAGTACGTGAAATATCAGATATGGAACTTGAGATACACAATAGCAGCGCACTTATTCTACACCAATTAAATAAAGCAGCTTACAGAATCAGAAGCACAAGTGAAAAAACAGTATCCCTATGTCTTGGCAGTAGCACTCGTAGGAGTGCTTGTTGGTTCTCTCTTTCTCACAGGGATGCTGCCAGGCAATACAAGCGGGACAAGCGCAGTTCCCAGCGCGGACCATAGCTTCACATCGGGGATGCCGCTGGACATAAAATACGCGTCCAATGACAGGGAAAAGGGCTTTGATGCTCTGGGTGCAAACTACCTCTATGTCGACGAGAATTTCATTGATGACGAGAACCACTGCGAGTTCTGTATATCTGTTCAATACGACCCCGGACCCCTTGGAAAGGCATTCTATGGATTCAGAGACAATTCACCAGTTGACCTGAGTGACGCAAGGACTCTGACGTTTCTCGCCCGCGGAGAAAATGGCGGGGAGACACTGAAAGTCTATGCCATCGGCAAGAGAGGCATAACCAGCAGCGAGCCTGAGGGCACTTTCAAAGACATCAAGTTTGCCTTTGTGAAAGAACTTACCCTTGACAGAGAGTGGGTTGAATACGAGGTAAATGTCACGGGCTTTGATATGTCCAAAGTCAGCCATCCGTTTGCATTTGAAATCATGAAAGGCAAAGGAAGCGAAAGGCAGACTGCGTACCTTGACTTGATTTTATTTGATAGCAAGTCATCACAGTATGCGACGTATCTGAACTAGGACAGTGATTGATTCGGGCAAGCGAAAGTCGTTACAGGCATTCTCTCATTTCTGGGTCATTCGCCAAATTCACCACATACCCTAATTCGCAATTATTGCAACCCATGATACCACATTATGAATAGCGCCTCCATGAAGAGACTATAACTCTTGACAATTGCCTCAGGAATGGCGGCAATTGGACGCGTCGTACATGGCGGCAGTTCTGTCTTTGCAAGCCACACATATATGCTCCAAATGCGACATTGCAGGAGACATGAATTGTGATGCATTTGGCATATCAATTCGGCAAAGAAGAGCGATATTCGGCGTTTGTACTATAATGCCTATTAGCACGGGTTTGCTAGTTTTTAACATAAAATGAACAAGGCGAGTATAACTGCCGTGACGCTGGCAGCAGTCTTGTTGCTGGGGCTCACCGCTGCTTCAAAGAACGCATATGCACACAGCTTTTCAGGAGATGAAAGCGCAGACTTTCTTGCAATCGTTGAAGAGATGAAAGCGGAACTCCAGCTGATCAAGAGCAATGCTGCAACGAATTCAACCTTGGCCGCTGAACATGTAGAGCATGGATTGGAACACCTTACCAACGATACGCTGAAGGAGATATCTGAAAGAAACGAGAGGCTTGGAAGAGAGCTTCCTGCCTCGCTTAACGAGCTCCAAGAATCCATAGAAAGCGGCAACTTTACAGCAGCAGATGTCGATCAAAGGATTTCAGAGATCGGCGACCTGCTTGACGAGACTGTGCAGGTCCGAATCGATCAGGCCCAGATGAACAATTCCACAGTTCAGGCGCTAGTGTTGGCAAACA
>DATEIL010000149.1:0-10617 GCA_035279085.1 Nitrososphaera sp. | reverse complement strand
AGAGGTTGACGAGGTTGATGAAAACCTTGCTAGAGTAGGTGATGATATTTCCCGGCTTTGTCCTGTCTCTCAGCGCGCCAGCGATGCGCATCAATTCCTCGGTGCTGCATTCCTCCATGAGCAAGAGTGCGTCGCTCGTGCTGGAAGGTGTCTTGTGCATACGGCTTGGTAGCCGGGTGGAATCCGCAATCAATTCGACAGGGGTGACATATGTCTGCCTTCACTAATAAAGGATGTTAGTTGCCCCTATGGAGACTCTTGGAGGCTCGGCCTTGCTGCCAGCGTCGCGGTTATTTCCTTAAGGTTTCCATCTCGCAGGACCGTCAGCTTTAGCTCGTCGCCGGCATTCTTTTCCCTCTGGAGGTATACGAGTATGTCGTCTATCTTTCTTACCTGTTTGCCGTCCATACTCACAATGACATCACCGCCAAGCTGGATTGGGCGTCCGTCAACCGTTGTCTCCTGATCGCCTCCCTGAATGCCAGCTTTATCCGCGGGGCTGCCGGCGACAACGTCGACTACCAGAAATCCGCGGGGCTCATCCAGTCCCAGAGCCTGGGCTATGCCGGGAGTCATGTCTGTTCCGGAGACTCCAAGCCATGGGTGCGTGAACGAGCCGCTGGTGATTAGTGAGGGTACAACCTTGGCCATGGTATTTGCCGGGATTGCAAAGCCCACGCCTGCAAACTGCCCCGTGGTGGAAAAGATGGCCGAGTTG
The DNA here is from genome assembly GCA_035279085.1 of Nitrososphaera sp. Taxonomy (GTDB): domain Archaea; phylum Thermoproteota; class Nitrososphaeria; order Nitrososphaerales; family Nitrososphaeraceae; genus Nitrososphaera. Next base: position 9,899 of record DATEIL010000149.1, on the reverse strand, counting down.
ATACCGATAACTTCGCCCCGCATGTTAAGCAGTGGTCCGCCGGAATTGCCGGGATTGATGGGTGCATCGGTCTGGATAACATCAGGTATCGAAAACGAGCCTGCCTCCTGTGATGGAATCAGCCTGCCGAGACCGCTCACAATTCCGGCGCTCATGGAACCTGAAAGTCCAAAGGGGTTTCCAATTGCCGCAACTTGCTCGCCGACCCTAATCTTGGCCGAATCTGCCAGAGGCAGAGGTACGAGCTTGTCGGCCGGGACGTCCTGGACATAGAGTACTGCAAGATCAGTGAACGGGTCGGAGCCGAGCAGACTGGCGCGGTATACCGTTCCGTCAAGGAACGTTACATCGAGCCGGCCGCCGCCATTTACGACATGATTATTCGTGATAATATGCCCGTTGTTATCATACACAAATCCGGAGCCAAGGCGAGAATCCAGCGCGTTGGTCTCAGAGCTGTCCGTTATCTGGACCACCGACTTTTCGACCTTTTCGAAAAGGTCTGGGAGAGAGAGCTCGCTGTCCGAAGCCTCCACTGTTGTGACTTGGCCGACTCTGAACGCGTCGTCATTTACGCTGCCCCTGTCGTTTGTGCTGCTGGTCGGCGTGGGCCGGTCAAAATCTATTGGCAGCGAAATTCTGCCGCCAAGGCCCGAGTCGTCGAACTGGGTGAAGGCAAAGAAAATACCGATAGCAGCGATTACGATTGAAACAGCAAGAATCGCCTTGTTCAAGTGCATTCTAGAGGTAGTCTTCTCTTCTAATAATCCTTGCGCGAATTATCGCCGCTATCTTCTGCCACTATTGCCAGTGGTGCTGGTGCTGACATATGGCGCGCTAAAGACTTCAGGCTCTTCCAGAAATTCGGCAATCCTCTGATAGTACTGCAGAAATTCCCTCCCCTTTTCTGTCGTCCTGTAGGCGATTCCATCCTGCGATACATCCTGCATCACTAGTCTTTTTTCGATAAGCTCGCCCAAGTACAGGTGTACCTGTTCGTAACTCAGGTTTGCCCTGTACATGATGTGTGTCTTTTTGATGCCGGCCGTGGCAAGTGCCAGAATGTCTCCCATGATCTGAATTTTGCCTCTGTTGTTTTTTCTTTCAGACATCTCTCTCTTCTGTTCCATAGAACATCGTGGTAAATTAGGGAGACGGCAGCTAAACTCGATGAAACGGCCGTTCCAACGTTTTCACTATGCAAAGAGTCAATTTCTTTCTTAGTAGATAGGATGCTGGTTTTCGCTTACAGTATACTGCCTGTCCCGCCAGTTAACCTCTCCCTTTCTTGATGCATCGATAATGGCAGACAGAAAGCCTAATGATACGATTGCGCCGCTGAGGGGCGCCGCAATGGCATAGGCAGGGTTTTCAAAGACTCCCTTTGCGCATTGAATGGCCGTGGCAGCCAGTATCAAGATTACCGCAAGCACCTGTATCAGCATCAGAATAGGGCCTGAAATATTGCCTGCAAGCCCGGCTGCCAGGAAAGAATACGGGATGCTGATAAATGGGACAAGCAGTATGAAAAATACGGCCAGTGTCATGAGCGCGGCGCCTATCCTGTCCTGGTAGTAGAGTGGCATCATGAGCCTCCGGAGACCATGCCACAATGTGTTTAAGTCGCGGGCCCATATTGCGTCTATGTGGCGCTCGCCCCTTACCATCTTCATCCTAAAGTTTGACGACTTTACCCTGCCTCCCAGCGCGCCGTCTTCCACCAATTCCTGCCTGACGGCTTTATGCGTGCCGACAGCCTCATAGGTCTGGCGGGTTATCACAAAAAAACTCCCAAAGAAATATCCGGTCTTTACCTTTGGATCATTTACTCGAAGTGGAGAAAACCGGGTGTGCAGAAAAGTCGCCAGTGCTGGAAGTGTAATCTTGGTCCAAAAGTCATTGCAGATAAGATGGGGCACGGCAGTCAGTGCGTCCAGGCTTTCTGACTGCAGGTGCTGGACAGCAAGGGACATCGTGTTTGATGCGTGTTCCGTGTCGGCGTCTGTAAACATCAAGAGTTCGCCATCAGACCGTAGGTAGCCTTGATAGCATGCCCAGTTCTTGCCGGCCCAGTCGTCAGGTTTTGGAGGCGCAGAAACGTAGACTATGCGCGAGTCTCGTTGGGCATATTCCTGCATTATCCTTCCGGTTCGGTCGGTTGAAGAATCGTTGATTGCAATTATCTGAAAGTCTGGATAGTCCTGGGCCAGCAGCGTGTCAAGGCATCTTCCGATGTAGCGTTCCTCATTTCTTGCAGGCAGGATTACGCTGACTTTGGGCTTTAGGCCCGGCTTGAGATCAAATGATTCAAGCCTTGGAGCAAGCCTGAAGGACTTTACCATGAAGGCGAGAAAGTATGCCCACAGGCCGAGTATGCCTCCCAATATTACGCCCATCACCGAATTGATGATGGTAATGACCACGTCCATATGACTTTGAAATGAAACGCTCGGACTCGCTATTTATTCCACTGCTTTTGCAATCCGGCCAAGTGCTTCGTCAGTCCCCTCTCCGATGTGCTTCTTTACCATACCGGTGAACATGCCCAGAATGCCTGCAAGCTTGATGTCCCACGCAACATCTATCCTCGTCTTGTCACCTGCGGAACTCAAAGTCACCTTTTTGGTGCCTTTTAGCGGCCCGTCGGTTATCGTGATGTGGACGGATTTGTCGTGTTCAAGTATGACAACGGTCTGTCTGCACCGGGAGTCCTTGAACGAAATTATTACCTCCCGCTCAATCGTGTTTCCGGACTTGCTGATGTTGTTTACCGACTTTGTTCCGTGCCAGTACGTCGGTTCATTGTCAACGTCTGAAACTATGGTCCACACGGCCGAGAGTGGAGCAGAAACTTCCCTGTAAGCGACTATTGCGACCACGGGCTTTCAACGGGCGTGTCGGGCTATATCTCTTCTCTTGTCCATAAACGCCACATCATGAAGCCGGCACAGCCCGAGTGCTATGCACTTGCTTCTCTTGGCGGGACATTTGGATGGCTGTCTCTCCGGTGTTTTTCCATCACTTCTATCGTGTCAAATTTTTCCCTGCATACGTCGCAGGTCTTCATCTTTTGCTTGTTGTATCGGCGGCGTGATACGTAATCGGCCAGATGCATCAGATAAATTCCAAAGCCCCACATCGCTCAACAGATGCACTGCATCTCTTTAATAGATAATGCTACTTTTTTCAAGCTGATAAAACCCGCATTCCTCGGGTCATCTGCTGCTCTTTGACGTCATCATCGTCATCATTATTGTAAAGGTGTTCAACTGGGCCGGGCCATATCCTCTTCCGCAATAGGCAGATTTTGGGAGTACATCGATGCCGCAGCACCCCGTGGGAATAGTCTCAAAATTGATGGAGTGAGTGAGCCCGGTGCAGGCCTTGTGAATGCAACATTCTTCAGTATGTCTTATGACCGATTATGCACCAGTATTGACATATGAGCAATCCTTCAGATTTGGAAAAAAAGAAGGAGGAGCAGTGGCGAGCAGAGAAGCGATGACGAGCTGGCAAAGGGCGCAGAATCAGAGCGTGAGAAGAGCTCCAAAAGACCTGGAACGGGGGCTTGATGACATGTCATCTAGTTCGGGGTCCAATCCGACCACCAGTGCGGATAGAGCGGGAGTGTTCACAGGTCATCAACAACGACAACCGCCACCAACCAACGAAGCAGAAGATAGAGCCAAGGCTTCAAGACTTGCAAACCTGCTCGAAGGTGTCGACTTTCCCGCAACAAAAGGACAGATAATAGGATACATTAACGCGCACTCCAAGCATGACAAATACCACCACGGCGGCAGCGATAGTATTGTTAGGGAAATAGAAAGCAGCCTCCATGACGGTGCAACCTATTCCAGCATATATGATGTGGCGCTTGCCATGGGCCTCGTCAACAAGAGATCCAGCCAAGAGAAAGCGCCGGTTGTCAGAGATAAAGCACTCAATAGGGCCAACAATCGACGCACAGGTGAGACCATACGTCCTGATCCGTATGGAGGCAGGGTGGAGTCAGTAGGCACTGCCAGCAGCAAGGATGTGTCGCCAAACACTCCGCACGGAGAACCAGTCTGACGCAAGTCGCGGCCAATCCATCATATGTATCCTCTTTTGTCCCTCAATCTTTGAAATAGTTAAATCCCATAACTAGCCTGAATTATCATGGTGGACGTAGAGGAATGGCAGGCTCTGGTTAACAAGCCGGTCTTGTCAAGCGACGGCAAAGACATTGGAGTTGTAAAGGAGATTCAGCCGCAGAGATTTGTAGTTTCTTATGGCCCGATAACGCCTGACATTTACGCGATACCAAAATCTCTGATACACGAATTCAGGGACGGGGTAGTGTACCTGAGCAAGAGCGGCGACTTTGTAGAGGATAATTACAAGTTCGAATAGCTTGCTGCTTTATCTTTTTTTTAGGAAATCCAGACCCATTGTCATAATAGGCAGCGGCTACTGACCCGTCAGTCAAGGAGGGCGGTTAGACACAGGCCTCGATGTAGGATTCTCGGGAAACGACTACAGCCCACATCCCGCATCAAGAGGTTCTTCCCCCGCCCCCTTCCCCGATCGCAATTATCAATTATTGTTGTAGTCAGTGCATGTCGCTCGCTCTCTGTCAGCACCATCGTCGTCAGCTGCATCGACATAATGCTGGCACACGGACTGCTCAAGATATTATTACAATGAACATACATCAGAACAGCGCCAGCAGGCGCAGATGAAACAGGATCTCTAATCAGTTGCAAAACAATTCGTGCCGTCACACATACGGGAGGGTTTTTGCAGGCTCAGAAATATCGACACAATATAGTGAGCACCCAGTATTCGCATCTTTTGAGGTCAGCTAGCTCATGACTCTGAGCGCAAGGATTCGCTGGATTTTTTCAACTGGCTGAACGGTTCCATCATCCGAAACTTCCCCCAGGTCTCCGTACTGCTGTTCTATCCGGCCTTTGAACTGCGAATATATTTCTTCCATAAAGACATTAGCCCCGTCCCCGAAAATTTTCTTCATTTCTTCATCGAATCTTGTAATGTCAAACTCATCGGGGTCAGTACTCACGCCCTGACTGCTGAGTTCCCAGAACAAAGCCTGCAGCGTGGGCTCGCCAAGGGAAGATAAGACCTTTCCCGTTATGGCTGCAAGGTCTTCGCTCGCCGTCACTGGCTTTATAAGCTGAAGGACTGTTTTAGTCGTCTTGCTGTAATCTCAGCTACACACTAGCCAATATGACATGAGAGAGGCAAATGAGACGTTGAGAGAGTAGGTTTGTCACTATTGAGACACCGCTCAGTGGATCCGGCTTTAAACTCATCTCCTGCAATTAATTCGTATATTTCTTTCCGTCACAACAGCAGCGATGGAATATACTTTCTTTCTAAAGCATCGGCGCATGGCTGCAAACAGGCAATTGATGATGATAATAGAGGGATCTGGTCAAAGCAGGCTATTGCAAACGTTAGCTGCAACATGTGCGCAATAGCGATTTCAATAGGTGGCAGGGGGTTAGGACACTGAGGGAGATGAGTAAAGACCACCACCATCTGCTGGCAAGCCATAGGCAGCGACCACAGTCAAAGGGCAACAGGGGCAAGATTGAGATTATCGGCGACATACTCTCAGTCTGCCTTGCAGGAAACGCCAAAAGGACGCACATCATGTACAAGGGGAACTTGAGCCATGACATGCTCAAGACATATACCGACGAGCTAGTCGGAAAGGGGCTCGTGGAGGTTGCAGGAAGTAAGGGACAGTTCAAGACGACAGAGAAGGGAAGGGAATTTCTAGATCACTATGGCAAGATTAGAGAACTGTTGGCGGCGGAAATCCTTCAGCAGACTCCCAAGCAAGATTATGTTAGTCACGCTGGAACGAAGCTTATCTCCCTGGGTATGAGCCAAGAATTTCTGGACAAGGTAAAGATATCGTCTGACCAGGCTCGGGACATCATGAAAGGAATGCTCTACCTGAACGAACGCTACAAGGCAAAAGATACCAGACTAGGCTAAGATCGTGAATAAGCGTTAATAGACATATTTCTCATCAATAAATATATGGACAAACAGGCGGCCACCACCAACAAAGGTGAGGCACTACGGCAAGAATATGCAAGTTTTATTGCCAAAGCGGCCGAGCTATTCCCAAAGGTGGATCAGAAATTGCTGGTGAACATTTTGCGATATGAGACGGCGTACAGTGACTGGGAGGGAAACGCACTGCTGAAAATCATGTACCCCGCAGGCACAGACCTCGAAAAGAAAAAGGAATGGATTTATTCAAAGTATAACAGAATTCCTTCCATAGAAGAGAACAAGACGGTACGTTTCAAAGCCATCAAGATGTATGTGGAAGAACTTGCAGAGCTTCTTTCGGAAGACCCCGAAATTGAATACGTCACCGGGACGACTACGCTCTCACCCTCTGAAGCATATTCTTCGTAGCCGGAAAAAAGCACTTCCCGCACAATAGTTTCCAGACTCTTTTAGTATTTTTGTTCAGAGGCCCTCAAAGAAAAGTACTAATCACTGCTCTGGACTTGGTAAATGGGTAATCCAGATAATTGTTCCTGTCGACTGTTGCTGCCAAGCTGGTTACCTTCTGGCACAAATACGAGAACCTTAACCTAAAAATTGCCTTTGTTCTGATATCACTCCAGCTAATCCACCTCTACTGGCTAACCTCGGATGTAGTAATCAAGAGAATAACGCAGGACCAGGGCCCGGGACTGTCGCAGTCAGGATTGCTCTTTCTTTTTTTCGTGGTAATTGACTATATCGAAATACCGGGCCTCGCCTCGGGTTTGACATACTATGGGCTCAGCATTTACAAAGACAGAAAAAGGCGACCCAAGAACGCGCTTTTCTTTGTGCTTCTGGCAGTCCAGGTATTTCATATTTTCTGGATAACAGACGAAGTTGTTTACGAGACCTTTTTTGGTCAGTCAACTGCAGTCCAGCTTCCGTTTCTAGCTGCGTGGGCTGCAATTCTCGTAGACTATCTCGAACTACCCGTCATCGCCGACCTGTTCTACAGGACTATTGTAAAGGGTGAGCGAAGATAGAGCATATATGTTGCAAAAGGTAGCCTATGTTGGCACTCGAAGGCCATGTGTGAAGGGCGTAAATTGTCTTGTTAGCTCATGTGGCAGCCGACGACTGAAACAGTTATCAGATTGAAAGGGCATGACATTTCATGTCGGCAGATTCTAGTCCGTCTAGCTACAACTACACCTGCGATGAATGCGGCGCCGCCTTTGTCGTGATGGAGGATTTAACTAGGCACTACAGGCAAGACCATCCTGAGAACGGCTAGAAAGCACATATACACATATCCAGTGCAACCGCTCAGGACGTATATACATTGAAGGATCAGAAACAGATGAGGGTCCAAGCTCTTGAACGCGCCCTAAGAGTTTGCTCTTTACAGCTCACGCAATCTGAAAGCCAGGCAGACGAGTTAGCATCAGCACTACCGCTTGCAAAGAGCCCACATGAACGTACGTCCATGAACATCGTTCTGGACGATCAGAGAAAGGTGATAAAGGCGCTCAAACGGTTGCAGGCGGATGTTTCTGAAATACTTGAAAAGGAATCATAGTAACTAGCTATTAGTCGTGCCGGCAGTATTCTAGTAGCGGCTTCATCTTCTATACTTGTCAGGCAGCTTCGCCCGTCTTTGCTTGCGGATCCCTTTTCCCCCGGATAACAGGAGTTGTCAGTAATGACGCATTCGGTGCAAGAACGGTGTTCCCGTCCTGTGTTATCAGTATCGTATACAGCAAGCCAATATCGTAAACGTCTCCAGTGTTGCCAAAGACGGTTATCGTGTCACCAATCCTAAATGGCCGGATCATTGCCAGCACGAGACCTGCGACAGCATTTCCGATGAGGCTCTGTAACGATATGCCCAAGACAAGGCCTGTGACCGTCCCTATCACTACTGTCACTGTGGGGTTTTGTGCCAAGATAGAAATGGCTATGGCTACAACTAAGAGATACCCTACCAAGACAACCATGCTGCGGGCCGACCGCGCCTGTGCACTTGAATTCTCGCGCACGATGCCATATACCAGCTGGCTTATTGTCCTTATGACGAAAAATCCCGCAATCCCAATTTCTGCCAAGTAAAAGTACAGCATATATCCGGAGTACGAAGAGAGCAGTATCGGAACAAAGGTCCGAGTAACGAAAAAGATGGCCAGAAATATGGCGGCAAGAGTTACGAGGCGATAAATTGTACAACGCTGGAGAATTCTTAACCTGTTCCGCCTGCCGTCACGCCGGCCGGCAGGTTTGCCCTGCTCAACCTTCATCTTCCTGTCAGAGTACCGGTAACCAGTATCGGAGATAAACGATTCCTAGACGCTTTTTACTTTTGTAGCTCCGCACTATGAGGGATGCCTTGAAGGGTTATTAGTGTTAGCATACCAGAATAGTCAGATGTCCGGACGAAATAATTCTACTGCCACCCAGTCCACCGGAGAAGATGTGTCCAGAGAATCCCATACCGACATTAAACTTGTCGAGAGAAACCACAGCATAAAATTAGGCGATGCCCTTCTAATTGCAGGCTTTCCTGGTCCCGGCCTGGTGGGCTCCATGAGTGCAAGCTACATCATTGAGCAGCAAAAAATGCACCAGATAGCTTATGTTGACTCGGATTTTATCATGCCCGGCGTAATGTTCATCGGGGGCAAGCTCAGGCATCCCTTTCGCATATATTCCAATGACGAAGGAAATGCATGCGTCATTGTATGCGACGCACCAATCGTGCTTGCAGGCATCAGGCAAATTCTCAACACGGTAGTGAAATGGGCTCAGGAGCACAATGTCCGCGAAGTAATGGTGCTGGAAGGCATCGCCGCAACTGACATACCGCAAGACGATAGAAAGCCAGTTATCATGTCAAGCGACGGCAGGTCCGACGATCACGGCTTTCTGAGCAGGATTGGCAAAGAAGGCGCAGAAGAAGCCCCCAAGGGCCATCCCTCATTCATCACAGGAATCTCGGGAGCGTTGCTCGCAGCCTGTCTTTCAAATGGGATCCCCTGCACCGGCGTCTTGATCGCTTCACCTGCAGGAATCCCCGACCCGGAGGGAGCCGCGATCCTCATAGAGACTGCCAACCATCTTGCCAGCAATCCCTTCAAGATAGATGTCGGACAGCTAAAGAACGAGGCGGTAGAGCTCAAAAAGCAAATGCAGCAGCTTTTGAACTCGATGCAGAAGCAGCAGGAAACCCTCCAACCTGGCAGCGGCTCGGGCATCTATAGTTAGGCTGCGACTGACCCCCCTCCCCTCACCGTACTCCATCCGTTATTAGCACAAACTGCGCAGGCTCAACACGACAATGTCATCAACAATACAAGCGGATGCATCCAAACCGCAAAAAAAGATGCAAGAATGCAACAGATGCAAATCAGCAGGCTTCCCGGGCCAGCTGATATCCTTTGAGAAGCTTGGAGAAGATCCGGCAACAGGCAAAATGAAGTGGAAGCTGATAGACGAAAGCGGTGCGGAACATCAGCACAAGGCCGGAACTACCACATTCAAGAAAAAGCGGATTGTAGACATCGCAACAGTGTCAGATGTGGCGGAAGCACGGCGGCTCCTAATTGCGGGCTGGGAATACAAGACCTCATACCCGGCGACAATTGCGAATATTCCCCACTATGTGCTAGTAAAGCGCGAATAGAATCAATACGCGGCCACTCTAACGGCGCGTCTACCTATTTTTTTGATTCAGGTTAATTTTATCCCACGTTCCGGCGACAAGGATATTTGAAATGCAACTTTACTATTTTCCAAAAACCTCGGAATTATCGGCGAGGTAGAACATTGCATCTGATAAGTGCAACTGACTAAGGAACAACTACGCGGCCTAATCCACAACTATT
>DATEIL010000148.1:0-2803 GCA_035279085.1 Nitrososphaera sp. | reverse complement strand
TACAATGTAGATTGCAGTGGACTTTTTGGAATTTCAGACGCACCGGCATACAGGCAACAAATTATACGATTTGGAAATGACGGCGATAGCATTTCGATAAAAGCTCCCGAGAATGCTACTTCGGACCTTAACGTGTTGATGATAGCAGGCCTGCCTGTGAAAGAGCCGATAGCGCGCTATGGCCCATTTGTCATGAATACGCAACAGGAGATCTATCAGGCGATAGATGACTATAGGACAGGCAAGATGGGCACGATCGGAGAATCTCACTGAGTAACGGCCGCCCTCACAATAAAATCCGGTCGTCCTTGCCTCATTTAAGGAGTACGGACTTGGGCTGACATGGCTGCATAAACCGGGGCACTGCTACCGCCTGAATCTGCAAGCTGGCCCTGCACGACTACCTGCACAATTGATCCTGCTCGCATCTCCGAAATGCCTTGAGAGGTTGAGACTTTTGCCGTTATCGTCGCGCCAGCCAAGATGTTAAGGCCGTTCCAGCCTGGCACTTCCAGGCCATTCACCTTCAGTGAGTCAACGATGACATCTCTAGAGAGGTTATTTGTTACGACAAATGACAGTGTATACTGACTACTGCTGCTATCAAGAAGTACCGTTGCTCCAGTCATTGGCAATTCTGTGCCGCTATATGTACTAGTAGTCCCTGCCGCTCCGACTGATGCCTCTTGGGCTTGACCGACAACCACTGGCACTACCACTACCGCGGAGACTGCATGTCCCACTGAGTTTTCGCCAATAATAGCTAACTGCTTAGTAGACCCAGACTGAGGAAAACCAAAGGTCCCGTCAGGATTTTGACGCTTTACAAAAATGCAGTCCTGTGAATCCAGCATGATGTTCAAATCTTTATGCTCGCCCGGTTGCAGTGGGATTCTCCCATCATCGCTTGCCCATAGCCTGCTAGCGATGGGCCTGTCACATTCTATTGAAATAATGGAGACGTCATCCATGCCAGAATTGAATAATGTCAGCCGCAGGAGGGCAGTTCCATCGACAGTGACATCTAGCTGCGAATAACTTGTTTCAACTTTTGAGACTGGCGCCCTAAGAATGGCAGATGTCTGTGCGGCTATTATTTTGCCACTACTTGCAGATTCACCCTGAACCTGTAAAACATACTTTGATCCAATTGCACCGTTTGCCTGAGTAAATGGTATCTGTTGCTGCTCTCCCGCATGCAGGGGAGTCTCCATCGACACAATGACCTGACCGAACGAAATCCTGTGCACTATAATCTCGTCTGTCCCCGTATTCCTGACGGTCACATAAGACGGCGCATTGTAGTACATTCGTGAGTCTACGATGGCCAATGCTCCAACCAGAACTGGATCGATTGGATTTGAGGTGGTTGGGCCAACAGCCGTTTGCTGCGCCTGCATGCCTTCGGTAGAACTCGAACTGTCTGTTTCAAGAACTTCTGTATTTGGCGCCGGCAGCTGAAACTGACTATTCATGACTACATAGGTCCCACCGGCTACGACAGCCGCAATGATGGCGATTATTATAAAATTCATCTAGGCCTACCTTTCGCTTGGACTGAGAGGGAGCGCGTACGCCTATGGTGCCTCATGCTCCCTTACCTCACGCGTCTGTGGCTCTTAATTGGGAGTCAGTTTTGCCTGTTACAAACAAGTGGAAATTCGAGAAATAAGGACGTTCCAATCTCTGGGAACTGCCCCCACGGCTGCAGTGACCTCGATTCGGGCAGTCAGGTTTGGATATTAGGTTGCATAGATCAATAGGAACAGATGGTGCGTTCATTACCGCATGACCAAATTGCCTTGTTACCCCTCTGCCCTCAACGGTTGGCTGTAAAGACGGAGGAAACTGCCTGATCTGCAAGCAAAACCTCTGCAAATAATTCAACTAGTTTTACAGCCTTCCGCCTTGGCAGCTTGGTCTCACACTTGAGCTTCTTGGTTACATGGAATTTCATGTGTCTGCCCAAAGGTAAATTGAGATAATGGACACCTGACATCATATGCGTTCCTTTCCTTCCTTAAGTGCGACAAGAGATTGCCAAGAATGAGAAATGACACTGATATCCATAACAACGGTGGTTGAATTTTCAGTGGACATGTCTTGATAGTCGCGCTTGTCTGCATGTATTTGGGAGACTACGCTTTGAATTGCGTGAGAACTCGGAACGCCAGCCTTTACGTTTAGTTAATGAATATCTTCACGGGGCGTTAGGAAAGCCTCTCTTGAAATCTTGGTGTCCCACCTTTTGGGCGCCACGATGCGACTCAAGGTGTATATCAATTGATATCTACAATCGCAAAATGGGGTGTAAGTAAAGATACACACTAAGCTATTCCTAGCCCAAAATCAATTCGTTTACGACGGGGCATTGAAAATACTGGTTGCAGAAGACGAACCCCATATTCTGGAGCTTTACAAAATCGTGCTCGAGCTTCACAAGCATGAGGTATCTCTGACAAGTAATGGCGCCGAATGCCTCCGTATCTATTTTGAGGCGGCAAGAAAGCAGCAAGGCACTTCTTTGCCCTTTGATGTATTGCTCTTGGATTACAGGATGCCGGAGAAGGATGGTCTTCAGGTCGCCACTGAGATACTTTCTAAATATCCAAGACAGAAAATTGTCATGGCGTCAGCATTTGCTTCAGAAATAATCGAAGGTCTCACGAAAGCAGTAAAGAATTCAATTAAAGTGCTGGAAAAGCCTGTCGAGTTTGAAAATCTGCTACAAATAGTAGAAAGCCAGGCGGCTGCTACAGGCCCCTCAAGTGCAAATCTTGTTGCAAGCGGCAAAGGCCAGAGG